>JAKMGS010000076.1 GCA_022424815.1 Schleiferiaceae bacterium
TAGCATCATTGGTCAATGTGTTCTTTGGCTCTATCAAAGGTCATGAAAAACAGGTGATGGGATTGAATTTCAAGAATCCCGTAGGACTCGCCGCCGGATTTGACAAGGATGCCAAGCTCTACAATGAGTTGGCCAGTTTTGGTTTTGGCTTCATCGAAGTAGGAACCTTAACGCCGAAGCCACAAGCCGGAAACCCAAAACCGAGGTTGTTCCGCTTGGTAGAAGATGAATCAGTGATCAACCGCATGGGCTTCAATAATGGCGGTCTAGATGAAGCGGTATTGCGACTGATGAAGCGCAAAACGGATCTGATCATTGGCGGAAATATTGGCAAGAACAAGGTGACTCCTAACGAGGAGGCGTTGAATGATTACCTCTTGGGCGTGGAAGCCTTGCATCCCGTAGTGGATTATTTCGTGGTCAACGTAAGTTCTCCTAACACTCCGAATTTAAGGAAGTTACAGGAAAAAGAACCCTTGACAAAACTGCTCAAAGCAGTGCAGGAAAAGAATAATGCCTTGGGTAAAAAGCCGTTGCTTTTGAAAATCGCCCCAGATTTAACGGAAGGTCAGTTAGACGATATTATCGACATCATCAATAGCTTGGAGCTAGACGGTATTGTCGCTACAAATACGACCATCTCTCGCGATGGCCTGCGTACGCCTGCATCTAAGGTGGAGGCCATCGGTGCGGGTGGATTGAGCGGAAAGGTGTTGCGCGAACGCAGTACGGAAGTCATTGCTTATTTGCGTTCAAGACTAAAAAGTTCAATTGCCATTATTGCAGTTGGTGGAATCTTCACAGGAGCAGATGCCAAGGAGAAGTTGAACGCCGGGGCAGATCTAGTACAAGTTTGGACAGGATTTTTATACGAAGGTCCTGCGATGGTGCGTAGAATGCTCCGCAATTTGTAATTTCGGGGTAGAACCTATCCAACCCTCAGAAATGAACCAAATCTCTATTGTAGAGTGTCCTCGTGATGCCTGGCAAGGCATACATGAATTTATTCCTACTTCGGAAAAAGTAGCCTACCTCAAGCAATTGTTGCAATGTGGATTTGATACCCTGGACGCAGGTAGTTTCGTCAGTCCGCGTGCCATGCCTCAAATGGCAGATGCTTATGAGCTTTTTGGTGCGCTTGAAGAAGCAAAATCGAAGAGCCCGACTAAGTTGCTGGCAATCGTCGCCAATGAAGGCGGAGCAAGACGCGCTGCACAATATGATTTCATTGACGCTTGGGGTTACCCCTTTAGTGTGAGTGAAATATTTCAACAGCGCAATTCTAGAAAGGACATAGCTGCAGCTATTGAAGATTTGAAGCGAGTAAAAGATTTGGCTTCCGCACACCATGTAGAACTCGTCGTATACCTCAGCATGGCCTTCGGCAATCCCTATGGGGAAGCCTATGATGTAGCTATGGTCTTGGAAAGATTGCATCAAGCCGTGGAATGTGGCGCTGATATTGTTTCCTTAAGCGATACTACAGGATTAGGTACCATTGAGAAGGTTGGAGCATTATGTGCATTGATGAATATGGAGTCGACAGTGCCCTGGGGTGCCCACATGCATAGTATCTACGAGGAAGCAGCTGCGAAGGCCCAAGAGGCCATAAAGCATGGCTGTAAAAGAATAGATACGGCGATGCGTGGCTTTGGCGGTTGTCCTTTTGCCAGTGATGCCTTGATCGGCAACATGCCTACAGAAAAGGTCTTGAGCGTCGTTGCCGCTGGTGGCTTCGACTGTACCGTGGATCCTTTACAATTAGAAAGTTCATATAATAGTGCGCTCAAGCTCTTTGGACGTTATTCATAAGCATACCTTTACACCATAGGTTGTTCAGCGGAAGTTGAACCGAAGAAGGAACCCGGTGGGAGTCCGGGGCTTTGCCAGAAGCTGTAATTCGTGTGGAAAGCACCAATAGCCACTGCCATAGGCGGGAAGGAAGGTGTGGGAGCGAAGAGTCAGAAGACTTGGCCTATGAAGAATATTTAATGGTGCTCTGGGTCAAGCACTGGAATAGGATGAAAAACAAAACGCTTCTTTTTCTAGCCGTAGCGTGCCCTATGTTGATGTGGGGCCAAGTAGATACGCTCTGGACCGCCGATATTATGGGCCAGGTTTCCAAAGGCAGTGAATACCGTACCTCAGCAGATTCCTTGGCCACGTATGTGGAAAGCGCCTCGGATTATCTACAAAAGGATTCGCGATTCAATCTCAAGCAATATACTCCGGGCAGTGTGGTGGCTTCAAGTTTTGGCGGTGCTTCAAGTGAGCAAAGTCGGGTACTCTGGGACGGCATAGATATCAGCAGTATGGCCACCGGGGTGTTGGATTTAAGTTTGGTTCCGGCCATGATGCTGAGCTCCACTTCTATCGTGGATGGTATTAATGGCGGTGCTTCTTCCAATATGGGCTCCATGGGGGCATTACACCTCAATTTAAGTTCGAAAACTGGTCGTGGAGCTTCCACAGCAGTGGGCCTAACTAGCATAGGTGAGCGTACATTAAATGCCCATTCATGGGGGAGTTTCTCCAAAATCCGCTACCAAAGTATCGTACGTTTTACCAGCAGCGATAATGAATATGATTATCGGCTTGGCTCGTTAGAAGGAAGGATGGTTGGCAATGGATACGGAGATCTAACCTATTTGCAGCGTTTTAGTGGGGCAATGGGTAAAACGTATTGGAGTTCTGATTTATGGTATACCCAGAGTGAGAAAAACAACAGCGGATCTATTCTAAGCCCAGGGTACATCAATCATCTTGAGGACGAGGTGGTCCGGTTCAAGTACAAATTAAAAAGGGGGCACAACGAGATGAAGCTATTTGCTTCTCAAGAATGGCAAGCCTACACGGATACGATGTCCTCTTGGACGCTGCGCGATACCAATACCTTTGGCCAATTCACTGCGCAATACACACGCACCGAAAAGCGATATAATGTACACCTGGTATTGAACCGATATACTGCAGGGGGGACGAATAGAACTGCAACGGTATGGATGCCGCAAGTTGAGCTGAACTTGAAGCCTAGCCAGGCGTGGAATGCCGTGTTAAAAGCCGCTCAGTACCACGATCAAATGTATTGGAGTGCCTACGCCTTGTATTCGCGTTCAAAAAAACCATGGCTGCAGCAATGGTCGATGGGGAGCTATTATCGATTACCTACACTCAATGAGATGTATTGGAATCCTGGAGGCAATACAGGAGTGAACTCAGAACGTTCGTACGGGGCTAAATATTCGTTGGAACATGAGGGTAAGTGGACCATTAGATTTACTACAGACCAATTGTATTACGATCAGATGATTCAATGGGCGCCAGGAAGCGATGGAAATTGGACCCCGCAGAATTATTATTCCGTCTACACCAGTACCACTTACTTAGGGGTTCAACGTAGAATTTGGCATCAACAACATGCCTTTAATACTACCCATCAATATAGTCGTATCCTTGATGTGGCCTCGAATAATGCCAATATAATCGGCAAGCAATTGATCTATAGACCGGTCTTACAAGCGGTATATACCATAGAGCAAGAATTGCCCATAGGGACGTTGATGTTACGCGGCTATTACACAGGTCTCAGGCATACCCTTCGGGACAATGCGCGAGCGGGAGAGTTGTCGGCACAATCTTGGATTGATTTGGCATATTCTTTGAGTAGTAAAAGCAAGCGTTGGCAATGGGTATTCCGCATTGAGAACATTACGGGAGCTCAGCGCCAATTCTACCAATATTATCCTATGCCGGGCAGAACCTATTTATTGAACATTAAACTACATTCATAACACATGAGAATTTCATCATCCCTAGCCATCATTGCAGCATTAGCCTTGGCATCTTGTGGCAAAACGCCACCCACCTCAGGTCCTTCAGGATTCTATACAGATTTGCACCTCATCCTCAACGAAGGACCTTTTGGTACAGGTACAGGTACTATTACTGCTTACGATGCGGACACCGTCATTGAATCTGCCTTCGCTTTAGAGAACGGCTTTCCATTGGGCAACGTCGCTCAGCACATGCTGGAGAGCGACTCTTTGCTATTTGTCACAATCAACAACAGCAACAAGGTGCGCGCAATCAATAGAAATACATTACAGCACAAGTGGACGGTAGATCTTGAACAACCTCGTTATTTGGCGGCTCACGGCAACAATATTTTTGTATCTAACTGGAAGGATAGCGCGGTATACGTGCTTTCTAAGGAAACAGGGGCCCAAGTAGATAGCATCTACGTAGGAAACTTCTCGGAGCAGATGATGGTCTTTGAAAATAAGCTGTTTGTTGGCGTTGGAACCTACGAAGGTCCCTACAAAGTGGCTGAGATTAATGTAAATACTTACGAAGTGACCTTGCACAACACCGGTGATGTACCCAACTCCTTTGCAGTGATTGGCAACGAACTATTTGTAATGAACTCTGGAGAGCAGAACTGGGGTGTTAGTCCTGATACGAAATCCAGCATCTGGAAATACACAGGTTCAGGATTCTCAGAGCAAGTCGTCTCCCCGAATACCAACAAGCACGCAATTTCTTTGGCAAGTGATGGCACGAACGGCTATTTCTTGAACAACAGTTACGACGGGGCCATTGTAAAATGGACTCCAGGTCAGAATTGGCAAACGTCTACCTTGACCTTGCCCGGTGGCTATAAACTCAATGCACACGCGGGCAACCTATATTTCTTGGACGCTAAAGATTACGCGAGCAATGGTGAGTTGCGCGTGTATTCTACCTCAGGTGATTTATTGGAAACTGTTCCCGCGGGTGTTATTCCCCGCCAGGTCATATACTAAGCTTTTACCGTACTGAATTTAGTCTCTGCAGCATACGCCATTGCGCTGAACAATGCTGTGGAGATTAATTCAGGTGCGTAAAAAGGAATGGCTGCAACGTATGTGGCCATTAATCCTCCCCAAGTCATAGGGAAAGCACTGTATGCACTTAGGAATACACCCAGGTTACTGAGCAAGAAGAACGCCATGGAGCCTCCCACGAGCAAGGCTGAACCATTTTTCATGTTCGTTGCCTTGCGGCCTAGAAGTACGTAAGTAGCGAACCCTGCATAGGTAAACAGCGAACCTGAATACATAAGGACAAGTTCTCCAGTCGGATATACGAGATTATTGATGATCAGATCACTGATCATCATGGTAGCAAAGACTAGTGAGAGTGATCCCCAAATACTTTTGATTCGAGAGGCTCCAAAAAACGCTAAGGCTCCCATCGCAGTGAAATTAGGGTAGTGAGGGACAATGCGTGATACTAATGCCACAATAATCAATCCTAATAGTACTTTATTTTTTGTCATCATAGTCCTGTGAATTCCTTACAAATATACGCGGATTACGCTTCTTTGGTATAGGTATTCCACGTCCCATTTGGATTTAATACCAACAGTTTCTCTGAGGATTTTGTTGTGGGTTGCTTTGATGGAGTAGGAGGCAGCTCAGTTTTAACCTCTTGAGACGGTAGTTTCGTTAGTCGATCACCCGTCAGGAGGTAGCGGATATCTAATGAATTATCGAATAGGGCCAATTGTTGTAGCAATTGAAGGTTTGGCTTATTACGGCCGTTGAGGATATGTACAAGGGTAGGACGGTTCATGCCAATGGCCTTCGCCAAAGATGTGGCATTGTGGCCGCTTTGCTCCATATACTCCTGAATTCGACGTACTACATCCTCCATAGTTACAAATGTAATACAAATGAAACACCCCTCAATCGTATTCCAAATGAAATTTTCAGTGAAAATAGGGGCTGGGTTTAACGGAGTTGCTTACGAGAAGTTTTAATTGAAATAAGAATTCCTAAATTATTGATAATCAGTATTCTGACTGAAAATCATTTTATGTTTCACACCTCATATTCGTATTGAAACAGTGCTTTGCCCGATGAATCAATCAATGAAACCACAATGTGCCACTGGTCTTTCGAGTGATTCAAACGTAGTGTTCCAAAATGTTGCGTGTCCGTGGTGCCCTCGTGCACTCTAGTGGTGTTTTCCTCGTCGTGATGGGGGTGAGCATTGGCCGTAATGGGCGAAGCACAAGCCTCCACGATGGCTTTACCATTGATCTCTAATAGGTTGATTTCACCGCTGTGACGGTCTCCAGTGAGTACAATAGGTGCGCCCGGGGCCTCAGAAAGCCATTGCAGTAGCATTTCACGCTCCGCTGGATAGTTGCTCATGTTTTCGAAGACCTGGGCCTTATTGAGCAGTTGACCGCCCATACAGATCAAATGTACCTCAGCCGTTGATTCTTGAAGGGTTTTATGGAACCAATTCAGTTGTTCCGTCCCAAAGACAGTAGCATTTGCGCTGTCTTTGTGGGTGCGAAAGCTTCTATTATCGAGCAGGTAGATATCTATCTTACCCTCTGCTAAGAACGTACGGCCGTAGTAACTCGTAGAATCTGGCTGGGGGTAGGAGGGCTGCCAGAAGTCTTTGAAGGCCTGCATTGTGGTATAAAAATCGTCATAAGTTGAAAGATCACAATCGTTAGGACCGGCATCATGATCGTCCCATATGGCTAGATGATGGCTCTTACCTAGGATTTCCTGGAAAGCATCACCCCCAAAAACCTCGTTATAGCGCCCCATGGTGGCGGCATAGGTATTCCATTGACCGTCCACGAGATATACGTTATCTCCCAGCCAAATGTATTGGTCGAGTGTATCTAATGCTTTACTTAAGGTGGGGAGAAGGCCCTGTGTTTGTGAGGGTTCGTTACAGCTACCGTAGCCAATAGTTACATTTGTTTCATATGTAACACATGATGTTCCAATAGCGAACAACGAAGCGTAGATCAAGTTTCTGGCGATCATAATGTTTGTATTTGGGGGAATGTCACAGTTGTGATGTAACTTTCACCATAAATCTACAAGAATGTCTACGAATTTCGATTCGACATATTTAACTGATAAACAGTGGTATATCCCATATTCAGAGCTGCAATCTGCACATAATTGGGAAATTATTGGGTATTCCAGTGAAGAACGCCCTTTACTCTACACCACCTTAGGCCATGGCCCGCGTTCCATTTGTATTTGGGCTGGTATGCACGGCAATGAAACTACAGGGGTATTTATCATCCTGTCGCTCATTGAACTGTTCCAAAAGAAACAAATTGATTTAGAGGGGTTTACCCTTCATCTCATGCCGGTAGCCAATCCTGATGCCTATGTTCGTTATAGTCGCCGCAATGGATTAGGCATAGACTTGAACAGAGACTTTAATAGCTTTCAGACCATTGAAAGTGCCAAACTGGTGGGTTGGATCAAGATGCATGATCCTGAATTGTGCTTTAACCTGCACGATCAGCGCACCATCTTCCACGTTTCTGGAGATTCAGCCTATACTTCGCTTTTGGTCCCCAGTGCGGAAATTACAAGTGAAATCACTCCCATGCGTCGTGCCCTAATGAATAAATTAGGCAATGCGCTTACCTCTATGCAGGTTGATCTAGCGGGTATCGGAAGGTATACGGATGAGTATTATCCCACCGCTATTGGGGATTACCTAATGGCCAATGGCATTCCCAATATCCTCATCGAAAGTGGTGTAAAGGAAGGTGATTTCGAGCGTCGTGCGGCGCGCGAGTTTGGCTTGCGTACCATTTTGGCTACCATCAGCGCTGATGATAGTCCATCCAAGGTATATGATCAGTTGCCTTTGAACGAGAAAGGCCAGTTAGAATGGGTCTTCACGAATGTGTTATATGCTCACATGCGTGTGGATGTGGCGATCAAGCGATTCCACTTTGTCAATGGTCATGCAGCGGACTTTGTATATCTCGTGGATGACATAGGCGATTTAAAGTCCAAACCACGTATGAAGGAGGTCGATGGTACTACCATTGCCTTATCGCAGCCCCTGGAGCTTGAGAAGCCCGTCAATGGTCACTTTGGGGACTATCTCTTTGAGGAAGGAAAAATTTTGAGCTTGTAAGGACCACACCAGGCCGGAGGCCTGGTGTGGGTCCAGGCATCAATTTTCGCCTGACTTCTTGTTGCCTAATAAGAGCATGTCTCGAGCAATTACTTCTGTAAAATACTTCTTGTTGCCCTTCTCGTCTTCGTAGGAGCGAGTGACTAATCGGCCCGATATCCCAATTTTATCGCCCTTTTTGACGTACTGCTCGATGGTTTGAGCCAATCCGCCCCAAGCGACAATATTGTGCCAGTCGGTCATGGTTTTCTTGTTGCCATCACTGTCTCTATACACAGTATTGGTGGCGAGGGTGAAGGTGGCCTTCACCGTGTCATTGATGTTTTTGGCTTCCGGGTTCATGCCCAGGTTGCCAATAAGTTGGACTTGATTTTCCATACGTATAACATTAAAGGTTAGTCCCAAGAAATTGGACCCAAAGAATGACGTATGCAAAAAAGGTGGAAAACTCCTCGTTATCAACACCCTACTGGGCGCGCTTGATGGTGTTTATGGTGGCGAAAGCGGCATTGACGTCGTCGTTGTGGACAATGAATGTCGCCTCGTTAGTGGTGGAGATGATTTCCTTGATGGGCACACCAGCCGAGGCGATGTGCTTGAAGAAAAAGTAATAGAGACCGATGACTTCTGAGCTGCTGTTGGGCAGGCGTAAGGTGATGGAAGAGAGGTCTTTGGTAATGCCGAGCTGGGTTTCCCCTACCAT
>JAKMGS010000077.1:0-1405 GCA_022424815.1 Schleiferiaceae bacterium
GGGTATTATACTATTCACATTACTTTTATTCCCACATTTATCTGAGGTGAATGTCGTTTTGGAGACGATGGGGGTTTCTGAAGTGGCGATTTCTGAAAGATTGTTGAACACTATTTATTTATCTGCAGCCGCTATTGGAATCATTGGTGGATTGTGGTTCGCCTCTGTGCCTTGGTTGATTTCAATAAGTACGTTACTCCTTCTTGGAGAACAGTCTCTCGCCATAGCTTTTGGTACCTATTTTGTATTACAGCATAGTACTTCCGGTTGGGATCACTTGAAAAAAGCCCACAACTGGTCGAACGTACAGATGTTTATACGAGCACTTCCCTTCACCCTTGGTGCAGTTGCCTTGTTTTTGGTGATTTTCAAATTTGACCGTAACTCTCTCTCCCAATGGAGTAGTTACTTCTTGATCTTCCTTAGCGCCTTAAGTCTGCCGCACATATACTTTATGTCGCGGCTCTATCAAAAGCAGAATTAAGCCAATTTCTTTTTGAGGGTAATGTGGGTGATTTCAGGCCACATGCCAACACGTCCCGGGAAGGCTAAATAGCCAAAGCCACGGTTCACGTGCAAAACCTTACCATCTTCTTCACGATATATACCGGCCCATTTTGGGTATTTGAATTTCACCGGGGACCATTTGATCCATCCGGGGATTTCAATACCAAATTGCATGCCGTGCGTATGGCCACTTAGGGTAAGGTGTACCTTGTTCGCGTGTTGCTTGATCTTGGCATCAAAATGACTAGGGTCGTGGCTCAACAACACAGTGAAAGCATCTTCTGGAATCTGTTCGAGTGCTTTGTCTAAATCACCATAAGGAGGGAATGGAGGCAAGCCCCAGTTCTCTACACCCGCAATGTAAATACGTTGTCCTTTACGCTCGAAGTAGCGGCTTTCATTCAGCAACAGATCCATGCCCATCTCATTGTGAATCTCCTTGAGTCGATCAAGATTAGCCACCTTTGCCTCTGGGGTTGGGAACTTCCAATAATCGCCATAGTCGTGGTTTCCGAGAATGGAGAAGATGCCCAATTTTCCCTTCAATCGTTGGAAGGTTGGGATCCAGGGCTCTGCCTCATCCGCAATATTGTTGACCATATCTCCGGTAAATACCACGGCATCTGCACCGAGCTCGGTGACCATGTCCACCCCGTATTGAACTTTTTCTTGGTTGTCGAACGAGCCGCTGTGGATATCTGAAATCTGTGCGATGGTGAATCCATCAAAGGCATCCGGCAAATCTTCATACTCCAAGGTATGGCTGATGACCCGGTAGCGGTATCGACCCTTCCAAATTCCGTCTAATATCCCCAAGAAAGGTACGGCTGCGAGACCTAGTGCGATTTTTGAGATGAAGGCCCGGCGTTCGGGAAGTAGGGCGGGTTGGGTCGTAAAT
>JAKMGS010000077.1:1415-8640 GCA_022424815.1 Schleiferiaceae bacterium
ATAATCGGACCGCGAAACGAATGATTCGTGAGACATCTTCTATGAATAGTGGGACGATGGCGACTAGTTTTGGCACTGCTAATAGGATAGAGGCACCGAAGAGGATACTTCCAATTTTATAATCTACTTTCCCGTTCATCATCATTGTAGTCACTACAAGACTTAGGAGAATATATACACCTGTTATGCCCCAGTAGATCCAAGGGGTGGCAGAGCTTTTAAAGACGGTTCGGAAGGCTTGGTAGGCGTAAAGGTCTATGGCGAGAACCATACCCAATGTAAAGAGTATGCGGAAGATCATTATATCTGAATGTATGCTTAGGAACAACGCCATTTTGGCCCGATTGTTTTGGATTACAAAAATGGGTAATTGAGTCGAAGTCCCTAACTTACCTGCTTTAAAATATTTGACAAACTAACGAGCAATATATGGGCCAAGAAACCCCGGATCACGATAAAAAACTCTTTTTACTCGATGCCTATGCACTGATCTTCCGTGCCTACTTTGCCTTCGCAAAAAATCCTCGCATCACTTCTGGGGGTATGGATACGAGCGCCATCTACGGGTTTACCACAGCCTTGCTGGATTTGTTGTCCAAGGAAAACCCCACGCACATTGCGGTGTGTTTTGATTTGCCGCAGCCCACGGAGCGTCACGAAATCTTCCCAGAATACAAGGCGAACCGCGATGCCACGCCGGAGGCGATTAAAATTGCAGTACCCTACATTCACAAAATTCTTGAAGCCTTCAACATCCCCGCCCTTGGAGTGCCTGGTTTCGAGGCGGACGACGTCATAGGAACTTTGGCGAAAAAAGCCGAACAAGAAGGTTTTACGACCTATATGATGACTCCCGACAAGGACTTCGGTCAGCTCGTGAGCCCAAATATTTTCATGTATCGCCCGGGTCGCGGTGGTAATCCTCCAGAGGTTTGGGGCGAGGCTGAGGTTTGCGAGAAATTCGGATTAGACCGAGTAGAACAAGTCATCGACTACCTCGGGATGATGGGCGATAGCGTCGATAATATCCCAGGGTTGCCGGGTGTGGGTGCCAAGACCGCTCAGAAATTGCTTGCACAGTACGGGTCGCTCGAGGAGACACTCGCGCATGCGGATGAGATCAAAGGAAAGCTGGGCGAAAAGATTCGTGATAATTCGGAGCTTGGCGTGTTGTCGAAGAAATTGGCCCGAATCATTATTGATGTGCCCATTGACTTAGCTTCAGATACACTGGTGCGCGATCCTTGGGACCAAGAGGCCTTGTTGGGTATTTTTGAGGAGCTTGAATTCCGCACGTTGGGACGTCGGTTGGGCCTTACTCAAACAGAGGCCAGTGCACCGGCGGAGGCTAAGCCGGCTAGCACGAAGGTTAATTTGAGTTCTAATGACCAGATGAGCTTGTTTGGTGGCGACGATACGCCGACCGAGGCGGCTACTGTAGGGGTGTCTGCCAGAGAAAGTGTGGCGACCACCACGCATTTGTATCAGATGGTAGAGACTGTAGTGGAGGCGCGCCAATTGGCCCAAATTCTAGCCGAACAGCCCAGTGTGGCGTTCGATACGGAGACCACCTCCTTAGATACACTTGATGCGGAGTTAGTGGGAATGAGTTTCTCTCCAGCTAAAGGAAAGGCCTATTATGTGCCAGTACCTACAGACCGTGCTGCGGCACAGGAAATGGTCGATGCGTTTGCGCCATTTTGGGCGAGTGCTGGGGAAAAAATTGGACAAAACATCAAATACGACATCAGTGTCTTGATGAACTACGGCGTGGAGATCAAAGGCCCGCTTTTCGACACGATGATTGCACATTATTTGATCCAGCCGGATATGCGCCACAACATGGACATCCTCGCGGAAACCTATTTGAATTACCAGTGTATCTCTATCGAATCGCTGATCGGTAAAGGCAAGAACCAGAAGAATATGCGCGATTTATCACCAGAGGAGATCTTGGATTATGCAGCGGAGGATGCGGACATTACGTTTCAGCTTAAAGAGATTTTCGAACCCAAGCTCGCAGAGACGGGGGTGGATAAGGTGTTCCGCAACATAGAGATGCCATTGGTGCCGGTTTTGGCACGGATGGAGCGCGAAGGGATTCGCGTAGATGTTGGGGCGTTGCAGTCCTACAGCGGCGAGTTGGAAGAGGTTATCGTGCGATTGGAAGAAGAGATTGTTGAGTTGGCCGGACGTCCGTTTAATGTGGGTTCCCCACGTCAATTAGGCGAGGTGCTCTTTGAAGACCTCAAACTTTCTGATAAACCAAAGAAGACCAAGACGGGTCAGTATGCGACGTCCGAAGCCATTTTGGAAGGCTTGAAGAAAAGCCATCCAATTATTAATAAAATCCTAGGCTTCCGTGAGTTGAAGAAACTCAAGAGTACCTATGTGGATGCCTTGCCGGAATTGGCTCACGGAACGACCGGGCGCATTCATACGAGCTTCAACCAGACGGTTGCGGCCACGGGTCGATTGAGCTCGACGAGCCCGAACCTACAGAATATCCCTATTCGCACAGAAAATGGCCGTAAGGTGCGTGCGATGTTTATCCCGGGAGATGAGGATCGCATTTTACTTGCGGCGGATTACAGCCAAATCGAATTACGCGTCATTGCGGCGTTGGCCAAGGACGAGGCAATGATTGCGGCGTTCAAAGCGGGAGAAGATATTCACCGTGCCACCGCGGCCAAAGTCTTTGAAGTGGCGCCAGAGGAGGTGACGCGAGAGCAGCGCTCCAATGCCAAAACCGTGAATTTTGGTATTGTCTATGGGGTCAGTGCATTCGGCTTGAGCCAGCAGACCGATATGAGCCGCAAAGAGGCGAAAGCCGCTATTGACGGGTACTTTCGCACCTATCCTGGTATCAAGAAATACATGGACGATCAGGTGGCCTTTGCCCGTAATCATGGATATGTGGAGACCATCACGGGCCGTCGACGTTACTTGAAAGATATCGAGAGCCGCAATGCTGTAGTTCGTGGCCATAGCGAGCGCAACGCAGTCAATGCACCTATTCAGGGGTCGGCAGCGGATATTATCAAGCTGGCGATGATTGAGGTGGATCGGGCGATGCATGCGGCCAAGATGAGATCGAAGATGTTGTTACAGGTGCACGATGAATTGGTCTTTGATGTCTACAAAGACGAGCTCGAGGAGTTGAAGGCGTTGGTGGTGGAGAAGATGGAAGCCGCAGTGTCGCTGGAGATACCTATGGTTGCCGAGGTGGGTACAGGGTCCAATTGGCTCGAGGCACACTAAAATTTTATTCGTATCATTGTGAGTGAACACTTATAATGACAGAAAAACAACAACAAATCCTTTCTTCGGCCCAAAAGCTCTTTGCTTTGGAGGGAGTTGCCGCCGTGTCTACCGCGCGCATCGCCAAAGAAGCTGGTGTAAGCGAGGCGTTGATCTTTCGTCATTTCAAGAACAAGAAGCAGCTCGTTGAGGCTGTTGTTAAGGCGGGTCTTGCCGCCAAATCTTCTATGATCAATAGGGCCTTACACAGTCCTGATCCAATGTCGCTTGTGCATGGGTTATTGTCTATTCCTGCTGATGTTACAGATAATTACGACCAGTTTTTCCCGTGGGTAGCTCACTTGCGGGCTGTACGGGAAAGTGGTGTCGAAATTGCATCGGACAGTTTTGTTCGTGAGCGATTGGTTTGGGCAGTGTTGGAAATAGGTCACGGGCGTCCAGAAGCCGTAGCGTACACAATTGAGCGGGTACTGGATCAATCTGTGGAATTAGGCTTTATCGGCCAAGAGGACGAGGCCAATAGTCTGAGCTTGGGATTACGTGAGTTGCTCATAAATGAGTGAGTACTTACTTATAAATTGAACGAATCCACGAATGATATTACCGCGGATTTAGAAATTAGCGCAAGGCTGAGCAACTATTGGAACAATTGTTGTAACTATGCAACAAATTCCAAAAAACCTTGGCATTAAATCCTTCAAATATTACGCGAAGCTTGGGCTACCTCACGGGCCGTTCTCACAGATTGCTGCGTGATGCTGTTTCTGCAGAATTACAGAAGCAAGGATATGCTATCCCCCCTGTACAGTTACCCATTCTAGGATTTACCATGGTCCATCACCCTCGTGCTATCGTACAACGGGAGTTGGTGGATATGATGGATATTGATCGCCATCGTATTAGTCGAGTAGTTAAGGACATGGTGGCCCTGGGCTGGTTGGAGATGCAACCAAATCCTGAGAGTAAGCGAGAAAACCTGTTGAGCATTACTGCCGAGGGGAAAGAGTTGTTCGATATCATCGCTAGGTGTGCAGGTAAAGTATTGGAACGAGCCTTTGAAGGGTGTACCCTTGAGGAAAGAGAAATCACTGAAAACGTATTACAAAAAGTCATTTATAACCTGAGTGAATCATGAACAAGAAGTTAATTAGAAATATCGTCCTGGCAGTGGTCATCCTTATCGTTGGCCTAGTCGTGAAAAATAAGTTGTCGGGGATGGCGACAAAGGTCGAAATCAAAGAAGATAAGACTGCGCCGATAGTGAATGTATTTACGGCAAGTCCAGATACAGTCGGCCTTGGTTTGGAATTATATGGTAAACTAAATGCTATTAACAGAGTGGATGTATTGGCAGAGGTCAGTGGGAGCTTTGTGGGTGGTACCCGTGATTTTCTTGAGGGAAAATCTTTTCGTAGAGGAGAAATCATGATTCAATTGGACAATTCAGAGGCGAAAGCTAATGTCATGAGTCTAAAAGGTAATTTCATCAATAGTATTCTCGCAATTCTGCCAGATATTAAGATGGATTACCCAGAGGATTATGCCAGATTTGAGGCATACTACAATGGTTTAAGTCTTAGCTCGTCATTTCCGGCCTTACCAGAGGCTATGGGTACTCTAGAAAAGTTTTTGATTGCTCGGGGCATTCATAATGCATTTTATCAAGTGAAGAGTGCGGAGGAGCGCTTAGCGAAGTATAGTATTCGAGCACCCTTTGATGGTGTGGTAGCGGCAGCCAATGTCAAGCGAGGAAATTTAGTGAGTCCAGGTCGTGCGCTCGGTACATTCGTGGGTACAGGAGATTTCGAAATCAAGAGTGCCGTGACCTTAGCCTATGCTGATGAACTAAGCGTGGGACAAAAGGTGCAATTCACCAGTCCTGATGTAGAGGGGAATTGGACAGGAACTATAGATCGTATTAGTCCTGTTGTAGATGGGGCGAGCCAAAGTATCAATGTCATCGCCAATGTGCGCGGCAAAGATTTGCGCGAAGGGATGTACCTCACCGGCGCCATTGAAGGGGTCCAAGTATTTAATGCGCTTTCCCTTCCAGCATATATGGTGTTCGACAATGAGTATGTCTACACCGTGAAAAGCGATAGCATTCTTCAAAAAACCAAAATCCAAGTAGTAGAATGGTTGGATGATCAGATCATCATCACAGGAATCGCCTCCGGAACAAGAATGGTTGATGCACCCACATTGAAGGCAGCAGCGGGCACAATAGTCAACACAATCGATAATAGATAATGAAACGACTGATAGAATTCTTTATTAAGTACCCTGTCGGAGTCGACACCCTTCTTATCGGGTTTTTCTTCTTCGGTTGGATCAGTTACAATAGCCTAAATACAACGTTCTTCCCTTTAGTGGAGAGCCGATTAATTACGGTCACAGCGGTGTATCCTGGCGCTTCACCGGAGGAGATCGAAGAAGGTGTGGTCAATAAAATTGAGCAGAACCTAAAAGGCCTCACCGGGGTAGAGCAATACACTTCGGTATCTAGTGAGAATGCGGCGACTATCCGTATTGAGGTATTGAAGGGATATGATACAGATTTGGTCCTCGAGGATGTAAAGAATGCGGTGGAGCGTGTACCTTCCTTCCCGACGGGATTGGAACCATTGCGTGTGTCAAAGCAGGAAAACTTGACCTTGGCGATGAGCATGGCACTTTCAGGTGAGGGTGTGGATCTCCTGAGCTTGAAGCAAGAGGCTCGACGTATTGAAAGAGAGTTGCGGTTGAAAGACGGTATTTCAAAGGTGACCTTGGGCGGGTATCCGGACGAGGAGATCGAGATTGCCTTAGATAAAAATACCTTGCGTAAGTATGAGTTGACCTTGACTCAAATTGCGAATGCACTGCGCACCACAAATTTGGACATCACCGGTGGGACCATCAAGGGAACTCAAGAGGAGATGTTGATTCGCTCTCGCAATAAGAACTACGAAGCACACGAACTGCAAAACATCATCGTCTACACTCGTCCAAACGGTCAGGTCATTCGTCTGAAGGATGTAGGTGCGGTCCGTGATCGCTGGGCGGATAACCCGAGGCGCGCCTCGTTCAACGGCATTCCATCGGTGGAGATTACGGTTAATAATACGGACCAAGAGGACCTGCTCGCGACTTGTGAGTATTTGAATGATTACATCAATACATACAATGCGTCCACGGACAATATGCAGCTGGATGTCATTCGCGACTTCTCCGTGACCCTACAACAACGTAAGGATCTACTATTTGAGAATGGATTGTTGGGATTTGTACTGGTACTGATTCTATTGACCTTGTTCTTGAACATGCGTTTGGCGTTCTGGGTGGCCATTGGTATCCCTGTTTCGTTTGCTGGGATGTTTATATTGGCCAATTATTTCGGCATTACTATAAACGTCATTTCCTTGTTTGGAATGATCGTAGTCATTGGAATTCTTGTGGATGATGGGATTGTGATCGCGGAGAACATCTATGCGCATTATGAACAAGGCAAGCCGCTTTTACGCGCTGCATTGGAGGGTACTCTCGAGGTTACCCCATCAGTGGTGAGCGCCGTATTAACGACCATCATTGCATTTTCGAGTTTCTTTTTCCTAGACGGTCGGGCCGGAGATTTCTTCTCAGAAATGTCTTTCATTGTGATTGCCACCTTGGCGGTTTCCTTGATCGAAGGGTTGTTATTCTTGCCGGCACACTTGAGTCATAGCAAATTAGATCGCAAAGCGAAAATGAACCCTGTACAATCTGCAGCTACTGGCGTGCTGTTTAGGTTCAGAGATAAGGTCTATGCGCCATTCTTGTATTGGTCGCTGCGCAATAAATTGGTCACCATCAGTCTTTTTATATCCCTCATGTTCATCACGTTTGGGGCCATTGGTGGAGGTATCGTACGCACCCAATTCTTCCCGTTCATCGAACGCGATAACTTGGACATCAGCTTGGATATGCCTGCGGGTACGAACGAGGC
>JAKMGS010000175.1 GCA_022424815.1 Schleiferiaceae bacterium
CGTGAGCCACATGGGCGAGTTTTTCGTCGAAGGCCCGGATGCCTTGTCATTCTTGCAAAAGGTGACCTCGAACGACGTGAGCAAACTCTTGCCAGGTAAGATTCAATACAGTTGCATGCCGAACGAGGAAGGCGGTATTGTGGATGATTTGTTGGTGTATTGTTTCAGCAATGAGCATTTCTTGCTCGTGGTGAACGCATCGAACATGGAGAAAGACTGGAACCATTTGATGCAATACACAGCAGGCTTTGATATGACCATGCGCAACGAAAGCGATGCGTATTCTCTCTTGGCGGTTCAAGGTCCAAAGGCGACTGATATCCTACAGTCTTTGACCGGTGTGGATTTGTCGGGGATTAAATACTACCACTTTGTCATTGGCGAAATGGCCGGTATTGCAGATGTAATCATTTCAGCAACCGGGTATACCGGTGCGGGTGGTTTTGAATTGTATGTATTTAACCAGGATGCCAAGAAACTCTGGGATGCCGTAATGGAGGCCGGCGAACCTAATGGTTTGTTGCCAGCAGGTTTGGGTGCCCGTGATACGTTGCGCCTAGAGATGGGGATGTGTTTGTACGGCAATGATATTGACGACACTACTAGCCCAATCGAAGCTGGATTAGGGTGGATCACAAAGTTTACTAAGGAATTTGTTTCCTCTGAGAAGTTCGCAGTACAGAAAGAAGCGGGCGTGAGCCAAAAGCTCGTGGGATTTGAAATGATCGACCGAGGTATTCCAAGACACGGCTACGAGATTGCTGACCTTGAAGGCAATGTGATCGGACGTGTGACCTCAGGAACCAACAGCCCTACTACGGCTAAAAATATCGGGATGGGTTATGTTCCCGTAGCACTGGCAAAGGAAGGCAGTGAGTTTACGGTAGTGATTCGAGAAAAGCTGATTAAAGCACAGGTAGTGAAACTACCGTTCGTGAAGAAATAACAAACGCCCTTCGGGGCGTTTGTTTTTTGGCATAAAAAAAGTAGCGCTGCTTTCCCCAGCGCTACCTTAACCCAAATACAAACAGAGTGAACGGAAAGATTGTTTATGCGTGAACAGCGTCCAACTCTGCTCTGATGGCTTCACCTGCAGGGTGGTGGCTGTATCGTTCTAAATACTCATTAATAGGGTAAGTATATTCCTTACATCTATTGTAGTTCAAACACTTCAATTCACGCACTACATCGTTATCCAAATCTAAGTATACCTCGATTACACTCTCAGGATTGTTGATCGTGTACAAGGGTGTATTGGCGGTCGATATAATGTGTGCGTCAGTCATAAATGTGCTTTTTTGATTTTTAGATAAGGATTGTTCTTAATTATTGTGTTCGGTACAAAAATACGATGTTTTTTTGAATGAAAAATAAAACTATACCTAAATTTGTGCAATAAATAGCGTTTTAAATTGTGAATACTGCAAAATGCTTATTCCTTACTTTTACGAACGTTAACTCACACTTATGAAAATCGATAAACTCGACAAGCAAATTCTAGAGTACTTGGTAAGGGACGCTAGAAAGCCATTCACTGAAATTGCCAAGGACTTATTGGTTAGCCCGGGAACTATCCACGTACGTGTAAAGAAGATGGAATCTTTGGGGATCATCAAGAGTACGTCCATCAGTGTGGATTACGAAAAACTTGGCTTTGGATTCATTGCCTACGTAGGTTTATATACCAAGCGTTCCTTGTCTTCGCCAGATATCATCGAGCTTTTGCGCGAAGTACCAGAGGTGACTGTAGCGCATTTGGCTACGGGTAAATATGGGATCTTCTGTAAGATTCGTTGCCGCGATGCCTCTCACGCGAAGGATGTCATTTTCCGCATCAACGATATTGAAGGCGTGGAGAACACCGAGAGTATGATTAGTCTTGAAGAAAGCATCAACTCTAACGCTGGGCTACTGCAACTCATCATCAACGAATAAAAAAACCGGGGCGCGAGCCCCGGTTTTTTCTTTACTCTACCACTCAAAGGCGTAATAGTTTGCTTGTCCATTGGTTTCATAACCTTGAATAAGAATACCATCACCGATATTGAATTGGCCTGCTAGGTCTTCAAATCTATTAACTGCATCGATGTAGACGTTATTGATTTTTACGATAATAAATCCTTCCGGGATACCTGCTTTTTGGAATCTGCCACCGAGAATCTCTGCAACACGAATTCCATTTCGAATTCCCAGCCTGCGTTTGTCATTCACACTAAGATTTTCGAGCCTAGCACCATAGCCTCTCAGAATTTCCTCATCTTTCGTGAGCATTTCGGTGGTCCCCAATTTGTTTTTAAGCACCAAGTCAAATTTTTGATTCTTTCCATCTCTATTGACAACAATCGTGAGAGGTTCTCCGGGACGATGCTGTCCTAGGATTTCCGTTAGGTCAGCGCCACTTTTTATTTCCTTACCGGAAACATTAATTATTACATCACCAATTTCTATTCCTGCATCAGCAGCGGATCCTCCTGAAATTACATTGGCAACATAAACACCCGAATTCACTTCAAGATCTAATTCCGATGCTAAGGCAGGGGTTACTTCATTGTAGTTGATGCCCATGAAAGCACGCTGTACTCGGCCAAAATCCTTCAGATCCTTGACCACCTTGAGCATGAGGTTAGAAGGTACGGCGAAGCTGTAGCCCTCGAATGAACCGCTGCGCGATGAGATGGCTGTATTGATACCGACCAATTCTCCTGCAGTATTCACCAAGGCTCCGCCAGAGTTGCCTGGGTTTACCGCGGCATCCGTTTGTAAAAAGCTCTCGATGGCGCTCTGTTCGTCAATGATATTGATGTCGCGCCCTTTAGCACTGATAATACCTGCAGTCACTGTGCTAGTTAGGTTGAAGGGATTGCCCACCGCCAAAACCCATTGACCTAAGCGGACATCATCGGAATTGGCCACTTGAACAAAGTCCAATTCCTTCGCCTCAATCTTCAATAGCGCAATATCCGTTGTGGGATCCGTGCCCACTAATGTCGCCTTGAATTCATCGTTGTTGGCCATCGTAATGGTGATGTCCTTCGCCCCGTCAATCACATGATTATTCGTGACAATATATCCGTCCTCCGACAGAATTACGCCGGATCCGCTGCCTTGCACTTCAAAGCGCTGCGGGGTAGAGGGG
>JAKMGS010000176.1 GCA_022424815.1 Schleiferiaceae bacterium
CATCAACGATATCTTCTCGATTCATACTTTCTACTCGAATCAACCCCTTTTTGTACATAGAATGAACTTTGGAGTTAGAAAACGAAGTCCCTCTGGGTGTTTTTAACCCTTCTTCATTGAAGATTTTTGAAATACGACGATAACCCATAGGGGTTACATAATTTTCAATAAAACTCTTAATTCTGTCGTACAAATACTGTTGGTAATCTGAATAATTAGATTCCCAAAGTTTTGTAGAAGTTATTGATAAAGAGAAGTATACTAATATTAGTCCGGAGTTACATTTCTTATCCCATAACCTTACTCCACTGTAACGCTCTTCGCCAGGTTTCTTGGCTGATCTACGTTACAACCGCGCATTACAGCAATATGATAACTTAATAGTTGTAACGGAATAGAATTCACCAGTGGAGATAATGGTTCAATCGTTTCTGGAACCTCAATGGTGTGATCAACCCATTTACTTAAGTCCTTATTCCCTTCACTCACCATCGCTATCACTTTACCTCCTCTAGCTTTCACTTCTTGTATGTTACTTACCACTTTTTCGTAGTGCTCGCTGTTGGTGGCAATGACCACAACTGGCATATTTTCGTCTATCAATGCAATAGGTCCGTGCTTCATTTCTGCCGCAGGGTAACCCTCCGCATGGATATAGCTGATTTCTTTCAACTTTAATGCTCCTTCCAATGCTACTGGAAAGTTATATCCTCTTCCTAGGTACAAGAAGTTCTTCGCATCTTTATATAACTTAGAAAGTTCAATGAGCTGATCGTTCAATTCAAGAGCCTTTTCAATCTTTTCTGGGATTCTTTCCAACTCCTGCATCACAGTTGCGATTTTATCCGCACTCATCGTTTTACGAATCTTGGCAATTCCCAACGCCAACAAGGTAAGAACCGTTACTTGAGAGGTAAATGCTTTGGTACTCGCTACCCCTATTTCAGGACCTGCATGGGTATAAGCCCCTGCATCACTCAAACGGGGTATACTACTTCCAACTACATTACATACTCCAAAAACAGTCGCCGATTTACGCTTTGCCAGATCCATGGCAGCTAGAGTATCTGCAGTCTCTCCACTTTGTGAAATGGACATGACCAAATCATCAGAAAACAACACCGGATTACGGTAGCGGAATTCCGATGCATATTCCACCTCAACCGGTAATCGAGCATAATCCTCGAATAGGTATTCTGCTACCAATCCTGCATGCCAACTGGTTCCGCAACCAATTAGAATGAGTCGTTTGATCTCCGCCAACTGCTTTGCATATTCCTCCAAACTGCGCATGTGAAATACGCCAGTAGAAGAATCAAAACGACCTCGATAACTATCAAATATAGACTTCGGTTGCTCGTAAATCTCCTTGAGCATGAAATGAGGATAACCTCCTTTTTCCAGTTGCTCAAGATTTAACTCTAATTCATGGATGTAAGGTGTTTGAACAACATTGTCTATGCTCTTTATCGTCATTTCCTTATTCTCAACAACGGCTATTTCACCATCGTTCAGGTAGATGACTTTTTTTGTGTACTCTGCTAATGGTGTCGCATCCGAAGCAAAGAAATACTCCCCTGCTTCTTCTCCGATTCCTACCACTAAAGGACTTCCCTTACGAGCTGCAATTAAATGTTCAGGATTATCCTTACTTAAAACTACAATGGCATAAGCGCCAATTACTTGTTTTAACGAAGATCTTACTGCATCCGCTAGCTCTACGTTAGAATTCACCATCACATCCTCAATCAGATGCGCTAGTACCTCCGTATCGGTTTCACTTTGGAATTTATGACCTCTAGCCTCTAGACCTTCTTTTAAGGTGGCAAAATTCTCAATGATTCCGTTGTGAATAATGGCAATTTTGCCGGAATTACTAAGATGTGGATGTGCGTTTTCGTTGTTAGGTGCGCCGTGAGTAGCCCAACGGGTGTGACCCATTCCGATTTTACCGGTAGTGTCTTGACCTTCGGTTGATTCTTGTAAATCGGCAACTTTACCTTGCTTTTTAAATACTTTTAAATCACCATCCATTAGAGCCACACCGGCACTATCATAGCCGCGGTATTCTAAACGTTGAAGACCTTTAACAACAATTGGGTATGCTTCTTTTGCACCAATGTATGCAACGATTCCACACATATGAAATTTTTATAATCCGAATTGGGTTTTAACCGCTGAAACCGCGTTCAATTCTTCCCAAGGGAATAATTTAACCGATACTTTTTTATCCGTTCCATTCACTGTTTTGAAACTCTTTTCTACCGTTTCGCAGTTTCTACCCATATGACCATATGCAGCAGACTCCAAGTAGATAGGTGTTCTTAAATTGAAACGCTGTTCAATGTAATACGGACGTAAATTAAATTCCGGCATATCCTTCAGCTTGGCTGCGATTTCACCATCGCTCATGCTCACTTTTGATGTACCGTAAGTATCAACAAATAAACCAACAGGTTCAGCTACTCCTATTGCATATGAAACCTGGACCAATACTCTTTCACAAAGCCCCGCTGCCACAATATTTTTAGCAATATGGCGGGTTGCATACGCTGCACTTCTGTCAACTTTAGAAGGATCTTTTCCTGAGAATGCTCCTCCTCCGTGAGCTCCCCAACCACCATATGTATCCACAATGATTTTACGTCCTGTCAAGCCTGTATCTCCATGTGGTCCTCCAATCACAAATTTACCCGTGGGATTTATGTGGTATTTGATTTGATCATCAAATAAATAGTGAAGACGCTCGTCTATTTTCGCCTTTACTCGAGGAATTAAAATTTTTCTGATGTCTTCATCAATTTTTAGAAGAATGGCATCGTCCGTCTTTTTCACATCCGATGAGCTATTCGAGACAGGTTTGATAAAATCATCATGTTGTGTAGAGATCACAATGGTATCAATACGCACCGGCTTATGCTCGTCAGAATACTCCAAGGTTACCTGGCTTTTGGAATCAGGTCGTAGGTATGTGATTTCATTATTTTCACGTCTCAATTCGGCTAATTCCTGGAGAAGTAAATGGGCCAACATCAAAGGAAGCGGCATATAAGTATCCGTTTCATTGGTGGCATAACCAAACATCATCCCTTGGTCTCCAGCACCTTGATCCTCTGGATTGGTTCGCTCAACAC
>JAKMGS010000078.1 GCA_022424815.1 Schleiferiaceae bacterium
TATTGGTGCCCACCTTTCGTACACGCACATCCAATAGATCAATATCTGAACCGTACATGTGATAATAGAAGATCAATCTCGGCAAAGAATCGTTCGATAGATCGATCGGAGGTGTAACGAGGTGTGTTACTGTGGCATTAGTAGTGGTGCTGCCTGTGAACCACCCTTCGGCGACGGCATATCCTCCGCCATTACCAGACGTATGATCGTCTGTAGGTCCTGAGTTTAGAGACCCTAAAGACGGCGGTCCGGCCATCCATAGGTAGTTGTTGCTGGTTTGCAGTCGAGACCAACAAGTGGGAATGGAACCACTATTGTTCCAATTCGTTTGAGGGACCCAATTCGAACCTTCAAAATTTTGCGAATAAGGTGTACTCTTCACACACTGCGCAAATGCTGCGTTCGCGACAAAAAACAAGGTCAAAACGACCGCGTATAACCGTGAGTTTTTCATATCTACAATGGTACCACAAGTTTCGTACCAAATTAGCAACAATGAGTTAGCGGAAGTGTTCAATGAACTTGATAATTATCAGTAGATTTATCCTTGTGAAGAAACTGCTCATTTTACTAGCGATCATAGGGCTTCAGCACCCAGGCTTTGGACAAGTATTAGCCGTTATGCAATACGACGGCGGTGGGGATTGGTACGCAAATCCAACAGCACTAGAAAACCTAGCAACTTTCTACAACGAAAATTTGAATGGCGTTTGCCAAGTTCAGGGCCATACTGCCCCAGCAGATGTGCTGACCTCGGGCATCTCTTTTCTGCATGCCACTGGCCACGGCCGCATTTTCTTTGGTGAGAAAGATGTTCAAAATCTTCGCTATTTTGTAGAACGCGGTGGATTCCTCCACATTGACGACAACTACGGTATGGGTGAGTTTGCTCGCACCGAAATGCAAAAAATTTTTCCAGACCAGAAAGGGCAGTTATTGCCGAAAGATCATTTCATTTTTAGAGGACCGTTTATATTTCCAGAAGGATTACCAAAAATACACGAGCACGATGGAAAGGAGCCCCAAGCAATAGGCTACTTTCTCGATGATGAACTAGTCGCTGTTCTTACTCTTGAATGTGACTTAGGGGATGGCTGGGAGGATGCTGAAGTACATAATGACGATCAAGCAACACGAGAAAAAGCACTAAAAATGGGTTCAAACTTGTTACATTGGGCCTTAACCAGAAACACTGAACCATGAGTCTTTTCCAATTACAACCCATTACTAAATCCATCTTACAGATATTGGGTATTTCCTTAATAATCTATGCGCTATATCTAATTCAAGGTGTGGTTGCTTACGCTATTATAGCGCTTTATATCAGTGTTTTAGGTCGCCCTTTATATAAGTTAATTCAAGATAGAAGTCCAATCGGGAAAATAATTGGCCGAACCGGAAGTGCTACCCTAACTATGCTCGTAATAGGTGCTGCATTTACATTCTTAATTTCTTGGTTTGTGCCACTGATCATAGAGGAGTTTTCGTTCTTACGAAGTATCCGCTATGACAAACTCATTAGCACGTTGGAACAGGAGGTTACACAAATCACAACATTACTCACAAGCTTAGGTATTGATAGCCAAGCTGAACTAGAAAGGATCAATCAAAGCTTACAAGGAATTGCCAG
The DNA here is from genome assembly GCA_022424815.1 of Schleiferiaceae bacterium. Classification (GTDB taxonomy): domain Bacteria; phylum Bacteroidota; class Bacteroidia; order Flavobacteriales; family Schleiferiaceae; genus UBA10364. The sequence continues at coordinate 1,631 of JAKMGS010000078.1, forward strand.
TGTCGAAGCTATATCAGGAGCAGTTCAAAGTATTTTAGGCTCCGTTGGGAACGTTATCATAGGGCTATTTTCCATTACATTCATAAGCTTCTTTTTAATTCGGGAACAACACCTTGCACACTCTTTCATCGACTATATCACTCCGAAAAGCTACAGAAGCAAGTTAAGTGCCATAAGGCCCCAGATTAAACGCATCGTAAGTCGTTATAGCTTTGGAATTCTCTTGCAAATCACTGCTATTTTTACGCTGCTCTCCATAGGGATGAGCCTGATAGGTGTTGAAGGAGCGATTGTATTGGCCCTCACAGCTGCAATTTTTAATTTAATCCCCTATTTAGGGCCTATCATAGGTGCTACACTAGGAATCCTCTTAGGTCTGGGCCAATTATATGCAGCAGGGGTTGCCGATCCTACTTTAGACATAGATTTGGTTCAGGGCCTTTATCTTTTAGTAGGGCTATTCGCGGTGGTCCAATTATTAGATAACATCGTATTTCAACCCTTCATATTCAGCAACAGCGTTGGGGCACATCCACTAGAGATTTTTATTGTCATTTCCGTCGCAGGCACCTTGCTTGGTATCGCTGGAATGATTTTCGCAGTTCCAGCTTACAGCATCATGCGCGTCGTAATGAACACGATTCGCGACGAGTTGAACCAAGGGAGCTAGCCATGGCGCAACCCCAGCAACAGGTGATTCCTGAAGACTTCTCAGATTCCGCAGCTTGGACTTGGATTGCGAAACACGAAAGGGTTTCGGTTGCTGATTTACGTTTGAAATATGGTCTCGAGCGCCCCTATTTTAGTTGGATCAGCCAGCTAGAGGCTAAACGTAAATATGCCCGAAAATTCGGGCCGTTGTTCGAAAAACAATGGCTCTTCCCTACCAGTCTTCCCCTAGAGCAAAGCAGCAGTTATGCGACAGCTTGGTTCAAAGCAACATTGGTCACTACCCCTTATTCCATAGACCTCTGTGCAGGCATGGGCATAGACAGCTATGCGCTTTCTCGACGTCCCGAACTTCAGGAGCATTGGGCTAATGAATTGAATCCGGACCTCGCGCAATTACTTCAGCACAACCTTCCTAACTTGAAGGTATCCAGTGCACCGGCGGAGGAACTATTCGGGCCTATTGAAGCCTGGAAACAGGCCTTGAACATTGGTCCCGAGGACCTCACACTTTATGTGGACCCAGACCGTCGTACCAGTGGAAACAAAGCCCACAGTATCGAACATACTGTACCGCATCTACCGTCCTTGCAAAGACAATGGCTGGAATGTGCACATACGATAATATCAAAGCACAGCCCTATGGCTTCCTTAGAAGAGCTGAAACAACTACAAGGTTGTACGGCCATTTATGTGGTGGAATTCCTAGGGGAATGTAAAGAATTGCTCTGTGTACAACGAAAAAATTGGGCCGTGGCGCCCGACATACATACTGTAGTCATTTTGCAAGAAGAAGATGTACGTCTCTTCACTACCAATACCGCGGCAACCCCTATCTCCCATACGGGTCAAATACACACCTTTCTCGTCCAACCCGGTCCGGCGCTATCGAAAAGCGGCGGACATGAGGAGCTCCTTGGCGGGATGGGTGCGAAAAAATTGGTCACAGGTAATTTGTATACTTCTGAGCACTTGCCCGCACCAAACGAACTGTATGAACGTTATGAGGTTATAGAAATAGCGAAGCCTTACAAGATTCAAACCCCTGTGGACCGGGCCGCCATTGAGCGCATCGGATTTCCTGAACACCCGGATGTGATTCGGGAAAAGCTCAAGATTAATGAAGGGCGAGAGATGAAGATTTTCGCAATGAAATTGGGCACTCAGAAACAAATGATTCTTGCGCGACGCCTTGATTGAGGCATGCTTTTTGAATCGTAACTTAGTAGTATGAAACTCCGTCAAACCCTTTGGGCTCTTCTTTTGCTCTGCGCAGGTACACTGCACGGACAGGAGGCAATTTTTGTCCCAAACGAGGGACAATGGGACGGTGAGTTTCAGTACAAAATGCCATTGAAATATGGCGCACTGTTCTTCGAGCCAGGATCTGTACAAATGGTGCTGCGCGATGCGAGACAAATCGAGGACTTACGAGGTCACCACATGCACGATGCGGGCTTGAGCTTGCCGGTGGATCCGCTGGGTACTCATGCGGTTCGTATGTCCTTTATTGGTGCAGAACCTGAGGAAAGTCGTGGTGCGCATGAAACAGGATATTATCACAATTACTTCTTGGGAGAAGACCAAAACCGTTGGAAAGGTGGCGTTCGACCGCACGATGTATTGGTCTATGAGGACCTCTACCCTTCCACGACACTTAAATTTTATGCTAAAGACAGCCACCTGAAGTACGATTGGCAATTGCGAGACCCTGAAGTGCTTTCTCAGATTAAATGGACGTACGACGGCGCCACCGGAATCCAATTAAACCCTGAGGGCAGCCTACAAATCCAAACCTCAGTCGGTGAGTTCATGGAAAGCACACCCGTGGCGTGGGGTTGGAAAAACGGTGAACGTATAGATTTCGGGTGTTGGTATACGTTGGTGGGGCAGGAAATGGGCTTTGCCGCGGAAGAAGAAGCCATGGATTTGGATTCCTTGGTCATAGATCCGCAACTCATATTCACTTCTTTTAGCGGCTCTTTGACCGATAACTGGGGGTTCTCTGCCACCTACGACGAAGCAGGACGGTTATACGGGGCGGGCGTTGCCTTTGCTACGGGTTATGTCGCCTCCACTGGTGCGTTCCAAACCACCTACAATGACCCTCCCGGCATCAATCTTGGTTTTAATCCAGATGTAACCATCACGGTCTTCGAGCCTCAGGGCACCACCATGCTCTATGCCACCTACCTAGGGGGAACTGCTCCGGATCATCCGCACAGTATGGTGGTCAATAGCAACGACCAACTCATTGTTATGGGCACCACCGGTAGTTCGAATTTCCCAACGCAAAATCCCGTTCAAAGCAGTAATGCTGGGGGAAACGATGTGACCATCAACGGGTACGAGTTCAAAAAATCGGACCTATTCATCACCAGATTCAATACTTCAGGTACAGCGGTGCTGAGCTCTACCTACCTCGGCGGAACGGGCAACGATGGACTCAACACCGCGATCATTGAGAACTACGGAGATGCCGCTCGTGGAGAAGTCGTGGTCGACGCATCCAACAATATTTATGTGACCGCTTCCACCAACAGTTCAAACTTCCCGTCGACCAACTGCACGCGCTGTTCGAATGCCGGTGGCCAAGATGCCGTGGTCTTAAAGTTGAATGCTTCAGGAACGTCTTTATTATGGTCCAATTATTATGGTAGTACCAGTAATGACGCTGGATACAGCCTCAAATACCACAATGGCGCTGTGTTCATCACTGGTGGAACCGAAGGCGGTAACCTACCCTCTACTAGTGGCGGTTTTAAAAGTTCTTACGGAGGAAACACGGACGGCTATGTAGCCAAGTTCAATGCCTCAACCGGTGCCTTATTGCAAAGCACCTATGTCGGAACCTCTCAATACGACCAAAGCTTCATCCTGGACGTCGATAAATTGGGCAACGTATATGCCTTCGGCCAAACTTTGGGCAACTACCCCATCACTGCCGGTGCCTGGGGCACCCCTCAATACCGCAAGCAGTTCATTCACAAGATCAGCAACGACCTAACGGCTAGCCAGGCCTCTACTGCTTTTGGATCGCCTTCAGGGAGCTTAAACCTGGTACCTACAGCCTTCAACGTAGACGACTGTCTAAACATCCTACTCTCCGGCTGGGGCGGGGTCACCAACAACGGCTATTTCCCCACAACGGTAGAGCAACTTCCTGTGAGTGCCGATGCCCTACAAAGCTCCACCAACGGATCGGACTTCTACTTCATGGTATTGACCAAGAACTTCGGTTCCTTCAAATACGGAAGCTATTTCGGAGGGTCTACCTCAGCCGAACACGTAGATGGAGGAACGAGCAGGTTTGACGAGCGCGGTAGAATTTACCAAGCCGTATGTGCCGGCTGTGGAGGTAATGACGACCTCCCCACTACCCCAGGCGCCTTCAGCGAAACTAACAACAGCAGCAATTGTAACCTCGGGGTCATCAAATTAGATTTTGAAACAGGCATAGAGGCAAAAGCGGAAATTGACTTGAATTACCTGATCGATACCAACTGTTACGAGCTGACCTTGAAACTCGACAACAACAGCGTCAATGCCAACGCCTATTTCTGGGATTTCAACCAAGGTGATACGTCGAACCTCAAGGACCCTGTGGTCACTTTTCCGAACCTCGGTACCTACAACGTGATGCTGGTGGCCATTGATACAGTATGTGATAGCTACGACACGACATTCATAGAGATCATTCACGATACAGCAAGTTTCCCTGTGACGGATTGGGTAGCGAATTACGTGAGTTGTGACCTCTTGCGCGAGGTGAACTTCATAGAACAATTGGCTGATGCAGATTATTACGAATGGGACTTCGGGGATGGTCAAAACCTCACCACGACCTCCAGAAACATCGTACACACCTACCCTGCCTTTGCTACCTACACTGCCACGGTTACCGCGCGAGACAGCTTCTGTGATGTAAGCGTGGATCAAAGTTTCCTCATCGAATTTGACGACGATGCTTCTCTGCCTACAGTTACAGTAACCACCGATAGTTGTAGGTACGGCGGTGTAGATGTATTCTATCAAAACGTGGATAGCACCATGCTCTTCGAATGGAACTTCGCCGGCACTATTGATAGCGGCATGATTCCATCTTTCCGTTATCCAGAGAGTGGATTGGAAGAAGTGTACCTCACCATCACAGATACCCTCTGTAACCGAAGCTATACCTTCGATTTCCTAGCCGATATCATTCGCATTGACGGGCGCGTATGGATTCCCAATGCCTTCACTCCGAACGGGGATAAAGACAATGAGCTCTTCGAGATTTCGGGCAACAGTTGTCTTGAAGACCCCGTATTTGTGATTTTCGACAGCTGGGGCAATGAAATCTTCCGCTCCGAAGATCCATTCCACGAGTTCTGGGACGGCACCTTCAAAGGCAAGCCCGTACCTCAGGATGTCTATACCTACAGGTTTACCGGTGGCAAAGAAGTGCGCATGGGCACCGTGACCATCATCAATTAAGCGGGTGTGTAGATTTCCTCCAAGACATTGAGGAAACCATCAACACAATCTTCTGTATTGAATTTGCTGAAAGAGACGCGTACCGGTTGGTAGTTCGCCGTCCAATCTCCCAACGCACGAATAACATGGCTGCCTTGGTTTGATCCGCTCGTACAAGCCGAACCACCGCTGACATTGATGCCTTTCATATCAAAAGAGAACGTGAGCATATCGTTGGCAGATTTTGGGAAGGCTATACTCAAAACCGTAAAGAGACTCTTGTCAAATTCTGCACTGCGTCCAAAGAACTTCGCATCAGGTACGATGCGGTTCACACCGTCAATCACCCGTTGCTTCAACGCCTCCACTTTCTTCTGGTCCTCGGCCATCTCAGTGGTGGCAATCTCAAAAGCCTTTCCCAAAGCAACAATACCGATGGTATTTTCTGTACCTGCACGCATATTGCGCTCCTGGGCACCGCCTTGGATCAGAGGTTTGATCTTTAATCCACTGCGCACATAGGCAAAGCCTACGCCCTTTGGACCGTGTATCTTATGTGCTGAGCAGGTTAAAAAGTCATACCCTACCTCTTTCACGCTGATCGGCAAATGCCCCATCGCCTGAACGGTATCGGAATGGAATAAGGCGCCATGAGCCTTGCACAGTGCACTAATTTCCTTGACAGGATTCAAGTTGCCTATTTCATTATTGGCGAACATCAAGCTCACCAACGTCTTGGGTCCATCTTTTAGGAGCGCTTCGAGCTCCGCTACATCAATATCCCCAAATTCGTTTACGCTCAAATAGGCAGCTTCCACTTCCCCGCGCTCCACCATAAACTCCACAGGATGACCTACGGCGTGGTGTTCAATGGTGGTGGTGATAATGCGCTTCACGCCTAAATCTCGGACACTACAGAACAGAGCCATATTGTCGGCCTCCGTTCCTCCCGAAGTAAAGAAGATTTCACCGGGCTCTGCTTCAAGGCGCTGTGCAATGCGCTTACGCACGACCTCTACCTCTACTTTGGCACCACGGCCGCTAACATGTGTACTTGAAGGATTACCAAAATTCTCCATCATACGCACCATCTCATCTTTCACACGAGGCTCCAATGGTGTGGTGGCAGCGTTATCTAAGAAAATGACTTCCATGCTTTGTTTTTAGGTTCCCCAAATATAAGGCTTACGCTAATTCTTCAATCTCCTTCATGAAGCGCTCGCCCAATGTGGTGGCTTCTTCGATAGAGGGTGCCTCGGTGTAAATGCGGATAATAGGCTCTGTATTGGATTTTCTCAAATGAACCCATCGGTCGGACCAAGTGATTTTAACGCCATCAATGGTACTTAATTCTTCTTCCGAATAACGACCAGCGATGGTTGCAAGGATGCCATCGACATCTAAACCTGGGGTCAATTCAATTTTCTGTTTGGCCATATAATACTGAGGATAGCCCGCTCGCAGTTCGCTCATGGTCTTGCCGGATTTGGCCAAGTGTGTCAATGCGAGTGCAATGCCGACGAGGGCATCACGGCCGTAGTGTAATTCTGGCAGGATGATTCCTCCATTGCCTTCCCCGCCGAGCACGGCGTTTTTGGCCTTCATTTCGTTCACTACATTGACCTCACCTACGGCAGAAGGGCTGTAAGTCGACCCCTTTGACTCCGCTAAATCGCGAAGGGCCTTAGAGGAGCTCATATTACTAACCACATGCCCTCGGGTGAGTGAAAGCAAATAATCGGCCACTAAAACCAAGGTATATTCTTCGCCAAACATGGCGCCTTTTTCATCAATAAAGGCCAAGCGATCAACATCCGGATCCACCACGATGCCAAGATCGTAAG
>JAKMGS010000079.1 GCA_022424815.1 Schleiferiaceae bacterium
CCTTCTACCCAAGCAGTTCTCGGATCCCAATCACTTAGGTTTCCACTTTCGTAGCTTTTAGATCCCTGAGATTTCAAATGTGAAGAAGATTTAACCTCCGATGGCGCATTGACACAAGCAAACCACAAACCCGGTCCCTCTTCCTCTTCCTCTTTGATCCTATTTGTCCAATCAACAACCTTTTCGCCACCACTGGCATAAAACTCCTTAACAGGAACATCATTAATGTTTTCTACGATTTGATCCGGTTGTTCCCCACATTGTAAAAACAAGAACCCCAGTGATAATGCAAAATATCTCATTGTTTATTGATTTAATTCCTTCCAAAATAATTAAAAGCATTGACTCTTTCAATAATAAAGTGGGTATCACACTATCTTTGCTTTTTACATCGGGGCTGACTGGTTTTGACAGCAAGCCGAAGGTTGATGTAAGCATGTCGAGCGCGGAAGGGGCAGCTCGTTAATACACCGCTTCACTTTTTATAACTGGCGAAGATTCTTACGCTTTGGCCGCTTAATCTGACAGGATGTCGATTTTGCTAATCCTACACCAGGTGTAGGAGCTGAACATCTCGCAAGAGCCCAAGTCCTGAGGCGCTTGATCACGAGGTGTGGAAAATTCAGGAATGCAATTAGCTCTCGCCTCGCGGGCCAATTCAAGTTAAGAGGCTAAGCCATGATTAGGGTGCTTGTGCTCAGAGATTGGTCGAAAACCTAATCACAAGATAAACATGTAGAAAGCCTCAGGCTTCCTTGTTTGGACGCGAGTTCGATTCTCGCCAGCTCCACTTGGTGATCCCGAGAAAGAACAAAGCCAGCGCAATTTTTGTGCTGGCTTTATTTTCTGAAAACCTGAATTTTAATACAATTTTTTTGGTGAGATAATTTTCCCTTTCGGCTACATGAACAACTGGTTAATCTAGGTTACGTTATCACAGATAAATGATTTATGAGCGTAATAAATATTAATTATATTGAGGTCAATAAATCAACACTCTTTTTTTTATGGAATCAACTAATGTAAATCAACAAGACCTGCCAAATCACCAGCTAGTACTTGGTTTAGGAATAGGCTCAATTGTAGCTTGTTGCTGTTATGGAATCTTCGGAATCATTTTGGGAATTGTCGCTTTAAGTATGGCGTCCAAGGGATTAAAATTATACGCTGAGAATTCAGTAATGTATACCGAAAAATCCCATAGTAATATCAAAACAGGTAAGACCTGTGCAATGATAGGAATAGGTCTTTCTGTCCTTTATTTCATTTACAATATTGTCGTATTCTTCCTGTACGGCGCACTATCAATTACTGAAATGATGAACATGTATTAGGAACTGGTCGAGAATTCTTCTATCTTGAATACACTTGTAAATTGGCTTGAAGCCAACATGCTTTCTTGCTTTTACGTAAAATATTTCGGCACCGCATGCCCTGGATGTGGAATGCAACGATCGCTTATTGCCCTGATTAAAGGAGATTTACTAGAGAGTTTTACTCTTTATCCTCCCTTAATTTTCACGCTGGCATTAGTCTTTTACTTCGTACTACACCTGTTTATCGGATTTAATCAGGGGGCTAAAATATTGAAATGGCTTTTCATACTAAATGCCAGTGTAGTTACGGTGAACTATATAATTAAAACTATTTACTCGCCTTATTGACTTGTAATTTTATCTAATGTTGCAAAATCATTAGTGTGTAATAGTAAAGCCAGCGTAATTCTTACGCTGGCTTTATTTTTCAATCAAATCCTAGTCGCAACTGAATGAATACTTCTATTTCCCAACGAGTATCTATCCACGAATAACAGCTGCTCAGAATCTTCTCCGAGGCTTGCGCTTGCCACCGCCGGGACCACGAGGACCTTTTGGACGGTCTGATTTTGGCTGGCCGCTACGCGCAGGTCGAGGTCCACGCTGGCCGGGCTTTTTAGGCTTGCGGTTTTCTGGATCTGCCCACTCCTCTGCAGCTCCAGATGCAAATGGATGTTCTACTACAAGCGGAATCTCCAATTTTATCAACTTCTCGATATCCTTCAGATATTCCCGCTCGTCCGCGGAACAGAAAGATACGCTGCTCCCTGAGGCATCTGCACGACCCGTACGCCCGATACGGTGTACATAGGTTTCTGGAATGTTGGGTAGCTCATAGTTCACTACATATTCCAATCCTGAAATATCAATACCACGAGCGGCGATATCGGTGGCCACTAAGACTTGTAATTCCCCGTCCTTGAACCCTTTGAGCGCCTTCTGACGTGCATTTTGACTCTTGTTTCCATGAATAGCGGCAGCCTTGATACCTTTTTTGGACAGGATACGAACGACCTTATCACAGCCGTGTTTAGTGCGTCCAAAGACCAGTGTCTCCCCGTCGAAAGACTTCAACAACTCGACCAACAAAGCCGGCTTTTCCTTTTTCGAAACGTAATACACTTCCTGCGAGACCCGCTCCGCAGTGGGCTTCGCCACGGCAATGCGTACTTGCTTATAGTTTGGCTTGAGGATTTGCTCGCTCAATGAGATTATGTCCTTTGGCATGGTGGCCGAGAAGAACAAACTCTGGCGCTTTGGCGGGATGATCTTTAAAAGTTTGCGGATATCATGGATGAAACCCATATCCAACATCTGATCTGCCTCATCGAGCACAAAGTGCGTCAAAAACCTCAGGTCAATAAAGCCCTGCTGATGCAAATCCAAGAGTCTACCTGGAGTAGCGACCAAATAGTCTACACCCTTTTTCAGCTGATCCACTTGTGGGTTTTGACCTACACCGCCAAAAATCACCGCTGTGCGCAATCCTGTACCGTGGCTGTAGCGCTTGGCATTTTCCCCAACCTGGAGCGCCAGCTCGCGAGTGGGAGTCACGACCAAAGCCTTGATTTTTCTTGTTTTGGACGATTTAGCTTGGAGCAAATGCTCAATAATTGGTATGGTAAAAGCAGCAGTTTTACCTGTACCGGTCTGTGCGGTACCAAGCAAGTCGTAACCTTCCAATAGAATAGGAATACTCTGAGCTTGAATCGGTGTTGGCTTGGTATATCCTTGATTTTCCAAGGCAGCTAGGATTCGTGAATCGAGTCCTAAGGAATCAAATGTCATAAAGTGGTATTAGGTGCGAACATAATGGAGCGCTATGCAAAGGTACTTTAATTCCGTGGATACATTGCACCTGTGATAGTATTACTATTATATTTGCATTGTTAAACAATTATTTGACTTTAGCGTTAGTATCATTATGAATGCACTGAATATTTCAGTGAGCGCCAAGCTCTACAATAAAAATCCCGAGGAAACCGACCTCGGCAAACGCATCCTATCCAAGAGTATTGAACTCATGGAAGAGATGGGTTATGAGCATGTGACGTTCAAAAAAATTGGACTCGCCTTAGAAAGCACGGAAGCAAGTGTCTATCGCTACTTCCAGAACAAACATCAGCTCCTCGCCTACCTCATCAATTGGTATTGGGGCTGGCTTGAAGTGAAAATGGCACAGGAATTCATGATGCTAAACAACGCCGAAGACAAACTCAAGCGCGCCATTGAATTACTGGTAAATCCTATGGGCGAAGACAATCGTATACCACATATTGATGAAGGACTCTTACAACGAATCGTGGTTGCAGAATACCCTAAAATTTATTTGACCAAAGAGGTAGATACTGAAAATGAAGAAGGTTATTTTCTCGGATACAAACGCCTCTGCGATACCCTCGGCAATCTTGCCCTTCAGCTGAACCCTGAATATAAATACCCACATAGTCTGTTCTCGTCCGTAATCTCTGCGGCCCAAAGCCAGCAGTTCTTCACTGAACACCTACCTCGCCTCTCAGATGCTTCCGCAGGGCGCGGAGCTATTGTTGAATTTCTAACCGAACTGACCCTTAACTCGATTCAAAAGAAATGACCAAAAACCCTTTTCAGAAATTTATAGCGATGCTCTCGGAGGACCGCAGAGACATTATGTACTTATATGCCTACTCACTGTTTTACGCCATAGTGAATCTGAGCTTACCGTTGGGCGTACAGGCTATTATTGGTCTCATTCAAGCCGGTACAGTGAGCACTAGTTGGATTATTTTAAGTGCTGTCGTTACCGCAGGGGTGCTGATCGGCGGAGTCTTACAGGTTTTACAATTATCGATTTCAGAGATCCTTCAACAGCGTATTTTCACGCGGGCTGCATTTGAATTCACTTACAGGATCCCAAGATTTCAGAATGCTTCAATACGGGGCCAGTATCCTCCTGAGCTCATCAATAGATTCTTCGACACCTTAAATGTTCAGAAGGGGCTTTCCAAAATTCTTATGGACTTCAGCGCTTCATCATTACAAATTCTCATTGGCCTGATTCTTCTTAGTACCTACCACCCATTCTTCATCACATTTGGTGTAGCACTCATCATCGTTTTGGTAGCTATTCTCTATTACACAGGGCCTCGGGGAATGGATAGTAGCATGCAAGAGAGTACTTACAAGTATAAGATTGCTCATTGGCTAAAGGAAATCGCCCGAACTATGGACACTTTTAAGAGAGCTGGACATACAGAATTGCCTTTAGAACGTACAGATGAATTAGTCAATACATACCTAGAACATCGCAAGCGTCACTGGAAAGTGTTAATCTTCCAATACGCAAACATCGTTGGATTCAAAGCCTTTGTTACACTAGGCCTATTGATTATAGGCGGGCTTTTGGTGATTCAAAACGAAATCAATGTGGGGCAATTCGTTGCTTCAGAAATCGTCATCATTCTCATCATCAACTCTGCGGAGAAATTGATTCTTACCATGGAGCCTATTTATGACGTTCTCACCGCAGTAGAAAAAATGAGTACCGTCACAAATATTCCACTAGAGGAAGATCAAGGCGCAATGCTCTTTGAATCAATTGATACTGGCATGGGAGCGTCAGTCGAGATCAAAGATCTTACCTACATGTCAGAGGATGGTTCAAGAGCAATTCTGGATAAATTGAACTGCAGCATACCTTCAGGGGCACGAACAGTTATTACCGGCTCGAATGGCTCTGGGAAGTCTACATTATTGAGGTTATTAGCCGTTCAATACGATCCTACTTATGGGACTGTAAACTTTAATGGTTATCCATCTGGCAATCTGAATACAGCAGACCTTCGATATCATGTTGGCGATTGCTTTTTAAGTGAAACTCTCTTTGAAGGCACTTTGATTGAGAACATCACGTTAGGACGGCCCGAAATTGAGTTGGAAGATGTAAACTGGGCAGTAGAAGGATTAGGGCTACAAGGTTTTGTTCAATCTCTTTCGAAAGGTTACGAAACCATGGTGGGACCAACAGCACGGCCACTATCCAGTAGTTTAGTAGAACGAATCTTATTAGCTCGTGCCATTGTAGTGCGTCCACGCCTGCTCTTGTTAGACGATATCTTCCACCTTTTTGATCCAAAAGAGAGAAAGAGCATTGTTGAGTTCATCTGGGACCCTACCCAGCCTTGGACCCTAGTTGCAGCGTCTAATCTAGCTACCGTAAAAGAGAACAGTACCCTAACCATCGAACTATAAGCCATGCTAAATATTTCGAAAAAGAGAATTAACGACCGATTAGATACGAAACGTTACAAAAGTTTCGAAAAGCTCAATAATCCTTTTATTGGTCCTAAGGTGAAACGTACCTTTTTCATCGCCGCTATCATTAGCCTCGGTGGCCTATTCCTTCCTTGGACGCAAAATATCCAAGCGAAAGGTACCGTGACAATGCGACAGCCTGAGCAAAGACCAAGTGAAATCCAAGCAGCTATTGCCGGACAAATCGCACAATGGTATGTATCTGAAGGAGACTTGGTCACAAAAGGAGATACCATTGCTAGACTCCAAGAAATTAAGAACGAATACTTAGATCCCGAATTGATCGCACGCACCAGGGAACAATTGGATGCGAAAAACGACGTTATTAAAAGTTATCTCGCAAAAGTCGATGCACTACAATCGCTGATAACCACATTGCGCACCAATCAAAAAATTAGTGCTCAGAGCCTAACTTTTAAACTTCAAGCCTCTAGAGCTGCGGCACAGGCAGATTCCTCGAATTATACTGCCGAAATTCAAAACTTAAAAGTTGCGCAAGATCAAGCCAACCGTTTCGAGCAATTATTCAATCAAGGGCTCAAAAGCCGCACGGAAGTGGAACAGTATCGGGTAAAATTGGCACAGAGTACCGCAAAAACCCAAGAAGCCGAAAGAAAATGGGAAATGAGTAAAAACAAGCTATTAGAAGCAAAACTCGAACTCAAAAACAACGGCAATGCTTACTTAGAGAAAATCTCAAAGGCACAAAGCGAACTAGCCACTGCCCAAGGTGCATTGGCATCTAGTCAGGGAGAAAGAGCCAAACTTCAAAATATCCTGAGCAACTATACGGTTCGTAGCAAATATTACTTCATCGTAGCACCCCAAGACGGTATGTTAGCCAAAGTTAAAAAACAAGGAATAGGAGAGACCGTAAAGGAAGGTAGCTCGATAGCCACGATAGTACCATCCGCATACGAACTGGCCGTTGAACTTTTTATAAATCCAATGGACATGCCATTGATACACGAAAATTCCAAGGTTCAATTTCAATTTGATGGGTGGCCTGCCATAGTATTCAGAGGCTGGCCAAACACCAGCTACGGAACATTTAACGGTTCAGTTGTAGCTATTGATCGGGTGACCAATGAAAACGGAATGTACAGGGTCTTAGTGGCACCAGATGAAAAATGGCCGGAAAACCTAAGAGCGGGCACTGGAGCTAGAGGAATTGCATTATTAAATACGGTTCCCATCTGGTATGAAATGTGGAGACAGCTGAATACATTCCCGCCGGACTATTATGAACCAGAAGGAAGCAACTACGATGAATAAGTTAAAATCAATTTTAATTTTTACGTACGGGCTGTCAGTCATAGTCAGTCATGCTCAACCCGTAGATAGCATTTTAACAGTTCAAGATCTTATTCAATGGGTAGACCAACAACACCCCATTTTAAAATCCGTCGGTAATCTCGTACCCATTGCGAATGCAGAACATAGAAAAACTCAAGGTGCATTTGACCCCTACTTTGGTACAGAGTTTACTTCCAAAGAGTTTGATGGTGAGGTTTATTACAATCAACCAAGCTGGGAACTTACGGCAGCTACTAGATCTCCGTTGCGGTTAGGAATGAACTGGAACTCAAGTTCCGGACTCTACACCAACCCATCAGATAAGCTACCAGAGGAAGGTCTATTTGCAATTGGTGGAATGATCGATCTTGGAAATGGATTGTTAACAGATCGTCGCAGAACAGATCTGGCCTTAGCAAAAGCAGGGATAGAATTAAGCCGAGCGGAGGCCGAGTTATATAGAAATGAGCTCTTGACAAAAGCCGTCAAGGATTACTGGAAATGGTACTATGCTTATTCGAATCTTGAAGCGAATGAAAATGCATACAAAGCAGCGATTGAGACCTATGAATTCACCCTACAATCCTTTCAGGCAGGAGATGCTTCCTTAATGGACACACTAGAGGCAAAATCATTAGTGAATACGTGGCAGACTGAATATTATATTTCTCAGGCAGAAGCAATCAATGCAAAGTTTATAGTTAGTAATTGGTTATGGTCGATGGATGAAAAGCCTATGGTCTTAAAGCCTTTTGTAAAGCCTTCCCCGGATATTCCTGAATATTCGAACTCTTCTACATTAAGTGATAATCATCCGCTGCTCCGATACAATGATCAAAAAGAAGAGCAGTATCAGTTAAAACGCAAACTTTCAGCAGAGTATCTTAAGCCTAAGATTGCTATAGGTGGCGCTTACCTTTTAGCAGGTAATATTAGTTCTCCACCAAATCCAACTATGTTTAATTCAGAAAACAGAATTATTAAGGCACAGTTAGGGATCCCTCTGTTTTTAAGAGAAGGAAGGGGATATAATGAGAGTCAGCGATTACAACTAGAAAATTATCGATGGGAGCGCTCCTCCATGGAAAACGAATGGCGCAATGCTATGGAGAGTGTAGCCGGACAGTTCATTTATCTTGAGTCAGCAGTGAGTGCAGGAATCTCGAATCAAAAGACACTTGAGCAGTTACTTCAGGCCGAGCAAAGAAAGCTTGAACTAGGTGATAGTGAGCTGATAAAAGTAAATCTCAGAACTGGCTATTATGCCAAAGCGATGATTCAGCGCGCAAAATTGGAGTCTGAACTCGGACAAACCTGGGCGTATTGGATGCAACTAAGCAACGGATATTAGTTAGCTGAGCCTAACTGTTTCGAAAATGCAATGAAGAATTGAGACTATAAAAATTGCAACCATGGAACAGGCCATTGAGATTCGTCGTTTTCTTGCAGTTAGCATTAATTCGCGAAGATGACCTGGATTGAATTCGTTAGGAGTCCCTTGGTCCAACAATAAGCTGAACCCACTTTTCACAGGTTCATTTCTATAAAACCCATAAATAGAACCAAGCTCCCGATCCCAACCAATGGTATCAATCATTAATCCAGAGTGATCGATGAGATAGAGGAAATTGCGGTCTGGCATCAACATTGAATCCAAAATGGGCAATGAATCAGTCTCAAGTAATTGAAAA
>JAKMGS010000080.1 GCA_022424815.1 Schleiferiaceae bacterium
TCTTACACCCTGCCATCAGCTGCCACTTCTCGGCAAACTTCTCTTCGTCACTCTCAAAGTGCTCCCCATGGGCATCGCCCAACGTGGTGAAGATTCCGAATGTGGGCTGTACAAGTGCACACATTGCAGCCATGGTCTTTGGTCGATCAATGCCCACCTCCACTATAGCAGCTACATGTTCATGTTGCAGGGCACTAAGGGTCAGCGGCACACCAATAGAACTGTTGAAACTTCCTGGCGTACGGTGAATATTTTCGGGAGCCCCTAATAATTGGAACATCCATTCCTTCACAATGGTCTTACCATTAGAACCGGTAATGGCCAATACGGGTCCCTCAAAGGACTTTCTGCAGGAGCTCGCCCATTGTTGCAGCACCTCAATAGGGTTACTGTGCTCAATAAAACTAATACCTGGATATTGCGCGGTCCGAGGCCCGGCATCCTTACACACCACGGCTACCGCACCACGCGAAATGGCTTGTTCGATGTATTGGTGTCCGTCATTCGATACGGTCGCCAGGGCAACAAAACACGTCGGAACCGACGCATTCATTCGACGGGAATCAAAGGCAAAATGTAGGAACGTATTTGACGGCCCTACCAGCTGAGCACCACTAGGTGCGGCGATATCATGTGCCTGTATTCCCACTCTTTTTTTCGTTCAACATATTATAGACCACTCGGCTCACTGGCTCGTAGGCTTCTGTCTCCCCTAGCATAAATGTTTGATCACCAGCTACGGTTCTATGACTGAAGTGCGCAGGCCCACCTGTACGCTTACAAATAGCATGCAACTTGGTCACATATTCTGCAGTGGCCAATAGGTTCGGCATGGGACCAAAAGGCCTTCCTTTAAAATCTAAATCCAATCCTGCGATGACCACGCGTTTGCCTTGATTCGCCAATGTATTGGCCACTTCTACAAGGCCGTCGTCAAAAAATTGGGCTTCGTCAATGCCCACCACCTGCACATCATCAGCGAGCAGCAACATATTCGAAGAGCTCTCCACCGGAGTTGAAGGAATGGAATTTTTATCGTGGCTGACCACCGCCTCATTGTCGTAACGCACATCTGAAGCTGGCTTGAAAATCTCAACTTTCTGACCGGCAATTTGAGCACGGCGAATGCGACGAATCAACTCTTCAGTCTTTCCGCTAAACATCGGGCCACAGACGACTTCAATCCATCCGCCCGATTGTTGGTTAAATTCTATTCCTGATTGAAACATGGAGGTACTTTAGTGGTACATTCAAGGCATTAAAGGTAGAGAATAAGATGCAGAGCAAAGACCCCTCTTTTAGCAGAAAAAGCAGCGAGCAAAAATTAGCCGAATTAGCCTTGAATATCGGTACATTATCGCACGCCGAGGCCGCCCAACAACTCTTGGAACTATCGAATGAGTTCCGCTATTACAGCTTTGAAGCCGAGATTGCCGCACCTTTTGAAAAGGCCGCTGCCGACCTCAAGGCAAAACTAGAGGCTAAGCTCAAAGCGTTGCAAGAAGAAGCTGCAGCAACACCTACACCGGTGGTTGAAATACCAAAGGTTGAAGAACCTGCAGAAACCTCAGCGCCCGAACCAGTTAAAGCCGTTGAGCCAGCTACTGTAACCGAGGCCGAGCCTGTGTCTTCGGAGACTTCTGAAACATTGAATCAACCGGAACCTACTTCTTCTCCTGGGACAAAAACTCCGATTACTGAGAAGAAAAGCTTAAATGATCGTTTGGCCGGAACAGTATTGAAATTCGGGTTGAACGATCGCATCGGTTTTGTAAAAGAGCTCTTTGACGGATCTCAAGAAGATTTCAACCGTGTGGTAAGTCAACTCAACACTTGTAGTAGTCTTGAAGAAGCTACCGACTATATCAATGCCCACATCTCTGATGAATACGGCTGGGATCAAAAAGAAGAAACGGCTGCACGCTTCATGGCTGCTGTCGAACAAAAGTTTAGTTAATGTCCGGAATCCTATACGTCGTGCCCACCCCTGTGGGCAACTTGGATGACATGACGTTTCGCGCCATCAATGTGTTGCGCGAGGCAGATTTGATTTTAGCCGAGGACACACGCACGACCGGGAAACTCACCGCACATTTTGATATTGCGACCCCAAAACAGGCCTTTCACATGCACAACGAACACAAGGTGGTCGAGCGCTATGTCAAAGGACTGCAACAGGGACAAACCATTGCCTTAGTCAGCGATGCAGGGACACCCGGCATCAGCGACCCTGGGTTTTTATTAATTCGAGCGGCCGTTCAAGCGGACGTAGAGGTCATCACCCTACCTGGAGCCACAGCTTTCGTCCCAGCGCTAGTCAATAGCGGTTTACCGTGCGACACCTTTTATTTTGAAGGCTTCCTGCCGCCCAAAAAAGGGCGTCAAACCAAGCTTGAATCCATTGCCGCCAGCACTAAAACAGTAGTGCTTTATGAAAGTCCTCATAAAATCGAGAAAACCTTGGCACAAATTGTCGAATTTTGTGGTGCAGAACGCCCCGTGACCATCAGCCGAGAGATCTCCAAAAAGTTTGAAGAAACCTTGCGCGGTTCGGCATCAGAATTGCTGTCTATAGTGCAAGAACGCGGCGGATTAAAAGGAGAGCTGGTCGTTTGCATCGGAGCCTGATATGGTAGCATCGAAAATTCAACATATTGATCAATGGTTCGACGGACCGACAGAATCGCCCCTGCTTATTGCGGGTCCATGTTCTGTGGAAAGTCCCGAACAAATTTTAGCCACTGCACAAGCGCTCAAGGCACATACGCCCATTAGTCTTTTGCGCGGCGGTGTCTGGAAACCAAGAACCAAGCCCGGAAGCTTTGAAGGTGTGGGACTGGAATCCATGCAATGGTTGATTGATGCTGGCCGTGCCATTGGCACACCCACGACCACCGAAGTCGCCAACACCGAGCATGTCGAGGCAGCACTTAAGGCTGGCATTGATGTCTTGTGGATCGGTGCGCGTACCACAGTGAATCCCTTCTACGTGCAAGAGATAGCCGAAGCGTTGAAAGGGGTGAAAGTTCCAGTTTTGGTCAAGAATCCTATTCATGCAGAAATAGGCCTTTGGGCAGGTGCCATTGAACGATTCAAAAATGTGGGTATTGAACGCGTAGCCGCAGTACACCGTGGATTTTTCTCCTCGGCCAAAGGAGTATACCGCAACGAACCGCATTGGCACCACAGTTTTGGATTGCGTGCTTTAATGCCCGACGTGAAAATCATTGTAGATCCTAGCCACATCGCCGGAAAGCGACTGCTCGTGCCGGAAATATGTCAGGTAGCCATGGATCTAGGTATGGACGGATTGATGGTGGAAAGCCACATCACTCCAGAGATAGCGCTCAGTGATGCTGCACAACAGATGAATCCGGAAAAGTTGGGTGAGGTGGTCAAAAACCTAGTCATTCACCCTAAGAAACTCGATCAAGGGGCCAGTGAGGCTTTGAAATCATTGCGAGATTCACTGGATGAATTGGACGATAATTTGGTAGAAATCATGCGTCAGCGCTTCGCGTTGGCCAAGGAAATTGCCATCATCAAAGAACAAGAAGGTACCAGTATTTTCCAGATGGAGCGCTGGTTGAAACTCGTAAAAGAGCGCACTGAAAAAGGCGACGGTGAAGGCCTGACGCCAGAGTTCATGCACGATCTCTTCGCGACCATCCACAAATACAGCGTCGAATACCAAACGCGACTGACTAAAAAAGAGTCGTAATGCGCTGGACGGCTCGACCCATATCGGATCCGGGTGCCGTGTCTCAGCTCACCGCAGAAGTCACCAAGGACCCCTTGCTCGCTGCCCTTTTGGTGCAGCGCGGCATCACTACGTTTGAGGGCGCCAAGGCCTTTTTCCGACCAGATCTAAACCTCTTGCACCACCCCTATCGAATGAAGGATATGGAGCGTGCTGTGGAGCGCATTGAAAAGGCCAGAATTCAGCAGGAACATGTGATGATTTTCGGCGATTACGATGTGGACGGCACCACTTCCGTGGCGCTGATGGCTGAATTTCTCAAAGGCAAGTTTCCCATCGAAGCCTATATCCCGGATCGCTATAAGGAAGGCTATGGCTTGTCTTTTGACGGCATTAACCTCGCTGCGGAATTGAGTATTACCCTCATCATTGCGTTGGATTGCGGAATTAAGGCCTTTGACCAAATCGCACATGCACGGTCGCTCGGCATAGATGTGATTGTTTGCGACCACCACCGTCCGGAAGAAACGTTGCCCAAGGCACATGCCATTCTCGACCCCAAGCGCCCCGATTGTCCCTATCCGTATAAAGAACTTTCAGGGTGTGGCGTTGGCTTCAAGCTTTGCCAAGCACTATGTGAGCATTGGGGCTTGCCGGAAGATGTGCACCTGCATCCCCTCCTCGACCTATGTGCCGTGAGCATTGCAGCGGATATCGTACATGTGACCGGTGAGAATAGATTACTCGCGCACTATGGCCTGCAACGTATACGCAATGGTCAGGCGCGTACCGGATTTATGAGCTTGCTTGAGGCGAGCGCCAAATCCCCCGAATCCATTAGCTTCAGAGATATTTCTTTTAGCATTGCCCCACGTATCAACGCCGCCGGGCGTATGGAGAGTGGGTTGCGCGCGGTCGAACTTTTGCGTAGCACCGACCGCGCGGAACAAGACGAACTCGCGGAGCGCATCAATGCCTTCAACCAGGACCGTCGTGAAACTCAAGCCGAAATTTTCGAGGAGGCCAAAGAGGAATTGGACACAGAGAACTATCCGAATTCCAATGTGCTCTACAGGCCGAATTGGCACAAGGGTGTAGTGGGCATCGTAGCGTCGAAAATCGTGGAAACGCACTACCGCCCGACCATCATTTTGACCAAAAGCAGCGATCATCTGGGCGGTTCTGCGCGTAGTGTCATTGGCTTTGATGTCTATAATGCCATTGAGGCGTGTGAAGCGCATATTTTGCAATTCGGAGGGCATAAGTATGCCGCTGGGTTGACCCTGGATGAAGCGCAGTTGCCACATTTCAAAAAGGCCTTCGAGGCCTATTGTGCGTCGAATTTGACGGCTGAAATGAAAACGCCGGAATTAGAATACGATGCGGTGGCTAGTTTGGACCAATTCACGGAGCGCTTCTACGCCGTCCTATCACAAATGGAGCCACACGGAGAAGCGAATCAGGCCCCAAGGTTCCTCATTCAGAATTTGGTAGATGCCGGCGGGACAAAGGCTGTTGGGGCGGATGAAAGCCACCTTCGCGTGGTGTTGCAACATCCAGGCAGTGCAACGACCATGGCCGGTATTGCCTTTAGTCAAGGGTCTTGGGCTGGACATCTAGAAGCCGGTGGGGCCGTTGATATCATCGCCTCCCTCGAAATCAATGAATTCCGCGGACAGCGCAACCTCCAATTGATGGTGGAAGATATCCGCTCGGCAAAAGGGAAATCATGAGCTGGGGTGGTGCCGTAGCTGCCATGGTCAGCTCCATAAAGAACAATGCCCTGGCCAAGCGCACTAAGATTTTTGATAAAGAGCACAAGGGTGGATTTAGCAGTGCGCCGACCCATGATAAGAAGGTGAGCAAAGAAGAATTGGCCACTATAAAGTCTAAAATTAAGGCCCAAGCGACTCAACGTAAACGACGCCAAATCGTGGCACTTTTGTTCAGTCTAATCATAACTATTATGGTACTAGTGATTCTTGCTAACTCTGCGTTGGGCTTCCTTTCGAAGTATTGAGAAATTCCCTATATTCTTGGGGAACTAACACACTTATTATGCGCTGGCTGACCATACTCTTGTTCTGCTCAAGTACCGCCGCTGCCCAATCAGATTTGGGCAATTGGATGATGTACTTCGGAACGAATAAAATCGACAATCATTGGAGCATCCACACCGAGGCACAACACCGGAATTATACTGTGCAACCTCAACTTGAACAACTCCTACTCCGTACAGGGGTAAATTATAAGTTCGACAATGGACTCATGCTCACGGGCGGTTATGCGAACATTACCAATCATGAATTTCAAAGTTCACGCATAGGTCCGGAAGTAGAAGAACATAGGATTTGGCAACAACTCATTACCGCAAGCTATTTCGGAAAAACCAAGCTTGAGCATCGTTTCCGATACGAACAACGCTGGATTGAAAGCGACTTCAAAACTCGATACCGCTACCGCGGCATGCTGTTTTACCCGCTTAACACAGCATCCATGGAGGTCGGCACGTATTATTTGGGCATCTATGATGAGATTTTCCTGCAACCGGGAGAAACCACCTTTGACCGCAATCGCCTCTACGGAGGAGTGGGCTATAAGTACGCGTCGAACATTCAATTTCAATTTGGATATTTATTACAAACTGTAGGTAGTAATACTGGAAATTATTTGCAATTTGGACTCATATTCGACACTTAATCCTTCCTATGAATCACACGAAACTGTTTACGACGATTTGCTTATGTCTTTCAATATTCTTTTCAAAAGCCCAAGAGCATCACGCTCATGCTGATACACTATCATTATTGTTCATAGGCGATGTCATGGGTCACGGACCTCAAATCAACAGTGCTTGGGTTGATTCTACCGAAGAGCACAACTACAAAGATGTCTTTGCGCCAATAGGACCAGTAATTCAAATGAGCGATTTTGCCATTGCCAACCTTGAAGTAACCCTAGCGGGTCCTCCTTTCAAGGGATACCCTCAATTTTCATCCCCTGATGCTTTAGCGTATGGCTTACGTGACAATGGAGTTGACGCTTTGGTGACTGCAAATAATCATTCTTGTGATAGAAGACTTCTAGGTGTTGAACGCACCATCAAGGTTTTAGACACAGCGAAAATTTTACATACTGGGACATTCTTGGATAAAGAACAGCGAGACTCCAGTAACCTATTAATATTGAAAAAGGGTGATTTCAGGATAGGAATACTAAATTATACTTACGGCACTAATGGTTTGCCTACTCCCGCACCAACAATGGTGAATAGGATTGATACCGCTCTAATGTCGGCGGATATCAAACTAAGTAAGACTCAATCGCTAGACAAACTCATCGTGT
This sequence comes from Schleiferiaceae bacterium, assembly GCA_022424815.1. Lineage (GTDB taxonomy): Bacteria > Bacteroidota > Bacteroidia > Flavobacteriales > Schleiferiaceae > UBA10364. The sequence goes on from JAKMGS010000080.1 coordinate 7,046, forward strand.
TTATTCATTGGGGTAATGAATATCAAATTCATCCTTCCAGTGACCAAATCAATTTGGGAGATTTTCTCTTCGATCATGGCGTAGATATCATCATAGGTTCCCATCCTCATGTGATCCAGCCCATGAAGCTGATGCAAGACACCATAAACAATAAGCAGAAATTCATTGCTTATTCGCTGGGTAATTTTGTTTCAAACCAAAGAGATACCTACCGTGATGGTGGGGCTATGGTTAAAATAACTTTGAGTAAAAGTCAAGGCGTAACATCAATTACCAACGCTGGTTACATTCTTACTTGGGTACATCGACCAACAATCGATGGGAAGGTAAAATATGAAGTGCTTCCTTGTGCATTAGTAGAGTCAAAGGAATTTCTAGACGTACAAGAAACTGAGAAAATGAAGCTGTATATGAAACTCGCTCGGGAGCATTTCACTGCGGAAAACGTCGGTGTTCTTGAGATTTCATATTAGCAGGTTTTCAGTCGGAAAAAGGTGTTTTGCTCAAGAAAAGCTTCTACATATCATTCTTTGGTTTTGTGCTCACAGCATGCCAACCTTCCACACCTCCCCCAACAGTAGGTTCTGGTACGTTGGAGACCTTACTCATTGAACATGATGACTTAATGCGGAGCGCCCAAGTCTATACTCCAGAAGGGTTCGATAGCACATTCGCGTTGCCGGTAGTCCTAAACTTTCATGGGTACGGAGGAATGGCATTAGACCACATGACCTATACGGACATGGCTTCTACCGCGGATGAGAAATCCTTCCTATTAGTATGTCCACAGGGATCACTGCTCGACGGCGATCCCCATTGGAACAATGCCCTGCCCGGGCCTGATAACAAGAGTGATGCGGATGATTTGGGGTATCTCACAAAGCTCATTCAAGCACTCGACGATCAGTACCTCATTGATCGCGAACGCATTTATGCTTGTGGTTTTTCAAATGGGGGCATGATGGCCTATGCATTGGCCTGTTACCTCAATAATGAAATTGCCGCTGTGGCTTGTATTTCGGGCTGCTTAGGAGATACTTCTTCCACATGTGCGCCCGTGCACCCCACCGCAACTTTAAATATTCACGGTACGCAAGACGATGTTATCTCGTACCAAGGCAACAGTGAAATCATAGGTGCACAAGAGGCCACCGCCTTTTGGGCCGATAGAAACAATACGCTCACAAACCCTTCCGTGACCACCATCCAAAGCAACAGTTATGCACTAGAGCATATTCGATACGAGGAGGGCGACAGCAATGTCGTTGCGGAACACTATAAGGTCATCGGCGGCGATCACCGTTGGTTTAATTTTTCTGTAAATGGTAAAAATGCTAACCTACTTTTGTGGGAGTTTTTTGACCAATTTGATATTTACGGATCTCGTTGATGGACCCCTGCTTCACCACTGACTTTTTATCCCATTTACCCGACGGTGAAGCGCCGCACCCGCCTGATGCTTTTACCTATCCGTTTTTCTATACACCGGACGCGCTGGTCGTGGCCGCGGCGGTGCATCTGCAACAG
>JAKMGS010000177.1 GCA_022424815.1 Schleiferiaceae bacterium
AATCGACCCCCTAAGATTTCATCTATTTTAACGCCGTAACGCAATCCAAGGTTTCTCTTCTCGCTGCTGGAAAGTTCGCTTAAACGCGCGCCATACGAGCGTAGGATTTCTTCTTCACGCGTTAGCATCTCGGTAGTGCCCAGCTTGTTCTTAAGTACGAGGTTGAATTTCTCGTTTCTTCCGTTCCTGTTGACCACAACATCAAGAGTTTCTCCAGGGCGGTGTGAACCTATAGCCTCGGTAAGGTCAGCGCCGGTGCGTACTTGCTTGCCGTCAATGTTTATGATGACATCTCCCTTTTCTATACCCGCATCGTCTGCAGCGCCTCCTACTACGACATTAGCTACATAGACGCCTGCATTAACCTTAAGGTCCAATTCTTCACTGAGCGAGGCATTCAATTCATTGTAGTTGATGCCCATAAAGGCACGTTGTACGCGTCCGAACTCCTTGAGATCACCCACGACCTTCATCATTAGATTGGCCGGAACGGCGAAGCTGTAGCCCTCGAAGGAGCCGCTGCGCGATGAGATAGCTGTATTAATACCGACAAGTTGTCCACCTGTGTTTACTAGTGCACCGCCAGAATTTCCAGGATTTACTGCTGCATCTGTTTGGAGGAAACTTTCAATAGCGCTTTGTTCGTCGATAATATTGATATCGCGTCCCTTGGCCGAAATAATACCTGCGGTAACGGTGCTGGTTAGATTGAATGGATTCCCGACAGCGAGCACCCATTGACCAAGTCGAACATTGTCGGAATTGGCCACAGTAATCTTTTGCAAGCCGTCAGCCTCAATCTTAAGCAGTGCGATGTCCGTGGTAGGGTCAGTTCCTACAAGCACAGCGTCGAATTCGTCGTTATTAGCTGTAACCACTGTAATTTCCTTAGCATCTTTGATCACATGATTGTTGGTTACGATATATCCGTCTTCGCTTAAGATGACACCGGACCCCGACCCCTGAACTTCCTGTCGTTGTGGGGTAGATGGACGACCGAAAAATAGATCATTGAACGGGTTGTAGTAGTTCTGTACGCGTTCTGCCGTGATTTTCACGTGAACGACGGCTTCCACAGAAGCTTCGGCAGCTTCCACAAAATCTGTGGGTACTGCAGCACTAGCAACTGGGAAATTTGAAACGGCAACAGGCACAGCGGCCGGCTGATTTTCAATAACAACAGTCTTGCCCGTCCAGCCCAATGCATGTGCACCTGCAAGAGATAAAAGACCTCCTGCTGCAAAAAGCAGGACAAACATTCCAATGGATTTCGCATTCATCTTCATAGTATTCTGTTTAAATTGAATAACGTCTTACATTCAAATTATGCACCAATGAACGTATATATTGTACCGAGGTGCATAACTTTAACGCCTTTTAACACCGATATGAGCATGAATCTTAGGTTTTTCAAATACCAAGGCGCCGGGAACGATTTTATCCTGTTAGATTGTCGCGAAGCCCGCGCAAGTTTGACAAAGGACCAAATCGCCCGCATGTGCCACCGCAATTTTGGTATTGGCGCCGATGGATTGATGTATCTCGAGCCACCTCGCCACGACGGCGATCACTTCTACATGGTCTATTTTAATGCAGACGGCAGTGAGAGTACCATGTGCGGCAACGGTGGACGTTGTATTTCTAAGTTTGCTACAGACCTAGGCATAGCGGCAGAGCGCGTGCATTTTCACGCGATTGATGGACCGCACTGGGCAGAAGTCAACGGTAATAGTGTTGCCCTAGGTATGATCGACGCTCCAGCAGTAGTTGAAAGTCACGGGGCCTTTTTCGTGGATACAGGTAGCCCACACCATGTGGTGCTTAACGACAGCCATCCTGATGATTTCATTGGTTTCGCTCGTCCATTGAGAAACGACTATGGGGAGGAGGGATGTAATATCAACTCTCTGGTGGCGCTAGAAAAAGGATATTCCATTCGCACTTACGAACGTGGAGTAGAAAATGAAACCCTGGCTTGTGGTACTGGAGCTGTGGCGGCAGCAATGGTTGCTGTGCACAACGGTGCGACAACCGCGCCCGTACACATTAAGGCTTTGGGCGGTGAGCTTATGGTAAATTTTGAAGGAACGGGACCGTTCAGTAGTGTTGTCCTAGAAGGACCGGCACAATACAGTTTCGAAGGATATTGGAAAGGATGATACAGGTTGGAGACATAGGCGTGCTACGCGCACTTGAGCCCTCAGATCTTGATTGGCTCTACACTATTGAGAACGATGCGTCCTTATGGCATTTAGGCATAAGTAAAGAGCCTTGGAGCAAGGCAGTACTCGCTAGTTATATTGATGCACAACCCGGCAATTTACTTCGCGACGGTCAGTTGAGACTCGTTTTTGAGGTGGATGGTGCTCCTGTGGGTGCTGTGGATATTTACGATTACGATGCCATTGCGCGAAAAGGCGGTTTAGGCATTGTACTTAGTCCCGAAGCACGAGGGAAAGGCTTGGCGAAAAGTGCGCTAGAGGCCTTTCAACAATACCTCTTTGGAACCTTGGGCATGAAGATGCTTTACGCTGTAGTGCCGCAATCTAACCCTGCTTCTCAGGCGTTATTTGAATCGCTTCAGTTTGAACAATCAGGCCTTCTCAAGCATTGGATTATCAAGGATGGCCAATTCGAAGACGCGCATCTCTATCAACTAATTCATTCATGAGAAAACTCATCATCATTATCGTAGGGGTTGTCCTCCCGACATTCCTCATTTTCCTCGTTTTTAAAGGCTACAATATGCTCTTTGAAGCAAACGTCAACGAACAGGTGGCTCCGTACACATTGTATGTGGATGAAAAGACGACCATAGATGATGTATATGCCCAGTTTGTAGAAGATGATGTGCTATTGTCTCCCGAAGGCTTTTCATTGCTGGCAAATAAAAAGGGATTGACCGCACCTAAACCGGGACATTATGTACTTAACGCAGGCCAAAGCTCGAACGGTATTGTAAATACGTTAATGGCAGGATTTCAAGAACCTGTGCGCATCCAATTCAATTCTGCAGACGACCTAGAGGATTTAGCCGGTCAACTTGCGCCGCAACTCATGACTGATAGCCTGAGTCTTTTAGAAGCTTTTCTAGAAACTCGTGTAGGCTGGGAG
>JAKMGS010000178.1:0-776 GCA_022424815.1 Schleiferiaceae bacterium
GGCCAATCTCCCAAGGCGGGATTCCCGTGGTCTAGAGATTCAAAGCGATGGCGCATTTCATACCCGGCAAAACCGAAGCGCCATCCGCCTTCGAGGGCGCCAAGCGCCAATTCATCGGCGCCAAAGACACGTTGAGCCCCCCACGCAAATAACAAGGCGTATGAGGTGTGAGTATTTTTATACCCCCTAGACGTGTAGAGGGCAAAAAACGATCGGCCATTGGATTCCTCCAACAGCCGATGTTCTAAGTGGATCGGATCGACCTTATGTGTCGATGCCGTATGCATTAACTATGTAGTGCGCGGTTATCTGTCGCCGCCAACGCTGCTTCCTTGATCGCCTCAGTGTAGGTCGGGTGACCGTGACAAATGCGGGCAATATCTTCAGCAGATGCGCGGAATTCCATCGCAGTAACTGCTTCCATGATCATATCCGCAGCACGAGCAGCAACCATGTGTACTCCTAATACTTCATCCGTCGTAGCATTTGCCAATACTTTCACTACCCCGTCGATATCTCCACTGGCACGTGAACGTCCCAAGGCACGCATAGGGAAGCTACCTGATTTGTAGGCAACGCCTGAAGCTTTCAACTCTTCTTCCGTCTTACCCACGGCAGCCACTTCAGGCCATGTATATACAATACCCGGGATCAAGTCGTGGTTAATATGTGGTTTCTGTCCGGCCAACGTTTCGGCTACAAATACACCTTCCTCTTCAGCCTTGTGCGCCAACATAGCTCCTTTCACCACATCACCAATGGCGTAAATGTTCGCC
>JAKMGS010000178.1:786-3104 GCA_022424815.1 Schleiferiaceae bacterium
CGACCACGGTCGTCAGTGGCAATACCTACATTTTCCAACCCAAGGTTATCCGTATAGGCACGGCGACCTACAGCCACCAAACAGCAATCTCCTTCGAAGGTGATTTCGTTGCCTTTCTTATCTGTTCCTTTGACCGTTACGGTATCACCGTCGCGGCTTACTTCGCTCACTTTCGTGCTCAAGCTGAACTTCATGCCCAACTTTTTCAAGCTGCGCTGCAGCTCTTTGCCCAAGGCGCCATCCATCGTAGGGATAATGCTCGGTGCATATTCCACCACCGTTACCTCAGCACCTAGACGCTTGTATACAGAACCTAGTTCCAATCCAATAACACCTCCGCCGATCACGATCATGTGCTTTGGAATCTCCTTCAAGCTCAATGCTTCGGTAGAGCTGATGATGCGCTCTTTATCAAATTTCGCAAACGGCAACTCAATAGGTTTTGAACCCGTGGCGAGGATGATATTTTTCGCACTGACCTCAGTGGTGCTTTCGCCAGCCACCTTTACCGTGTTGGCATCCACTAGTGAACCGAAGCCGCGAAGCACATCGATGTTGTTCTTTTTCATCAAGTAATCGATACCGTCGCAAGTAGTGCTTACTACTCCTGCTTTGCGCTCCATCATCTTGCCAAAATCAATGGTAGGTGGATTCACCACAATACCGTGATCTTCGAAAGAGTGTGCCGCCATGTGGTAGTGCTCCGAAGAGTCCAACAAGGCTTTTGATGGAATACATCCAACGTTTAGACAGGTACCGCCAAGTGTAGCATATTTCTCTACCAAGGCTGTTTTCATTCCCAGTTGAGCGCAACGAATAGCGCTCACATAACCACCAGGACCTGAACCAATGACAACGACGTCGTAAGAACTCATAAAATGATGTTTAATTCTAAGCAAAGGTACACACGGGGCATTGCTTACCTCGGCTTTAATCGGAAAAATCTACTAAATAGTAGTACACCGAGATTGAGGGCAAAGAGCCAAATCATGAATTGGCCGATCCAGTCCCCAGTTCTGCTATATACTGTTTGGCCTTCGAGTAGTGGAACCTCCATCACAATCACGCCTTCCTCTTCCCAACCGAGCGGCTCGTGTACACGGCCTTTTTGGTCGATAATACAACTAATGCCGGTGTTGGCGCTGCGCACTATCCACTTGCCGTTTTCTATCGCGCGCAACCCGGAGAATCGCATGTGCTGAACATGGCCCTGCGTATCGCCCCACCAACCGTCGTTGGTGATGACTGCGAGTAGGTTCGCACCTTGTTTCGCATAGTCCGTGGTATAATCTGAGAACTCGTTTTCCCAACAAATAATTGGGCCCAATTTCATCCCTTTCCCATTCTCAAAAACGGTGCGTTCACTGGAAATGCCAAGCGTTCCGGAAGTACCTCCCAACTCCAGCGCCCAATCTCCTAACCAAGGCTTCAGCAGCTGAACAAACGGCATGGTCTCCCCGCCAACCACTAATTTTCCTTTGTGGTACAAAGCGGCATTTGGCATGCCTAGCGTGCGGAATAAAGCCGTGTTGTACAAGGTATAGTATCGATTGCCCATAGGCCTATTGTAGGCATTTGGGGCATCTTGAAAGTCGTAGGTCGTCGCTCCGAAAATCGCCGCATCACAATAGGTATCCAATACCTGGTGCAACTTGCGGTCCATCGGCGAATACCCGTAGGTCGACTCCTGACGAGCCTCCGGCAAGAACGTCTCCGGCAGTACAATCAAATCCACTCGCTGATCGCCCAAATGAGCATGCAACAGGCCTCGTACCTTTTCGATCTGCTCACCTTCCGGCATTTCCCACTTTTCGGTGTATGCGTTGATATTTGGTTGGACCACTGCGACGCTAACCCACCCCAATGGTTTCTCTCTATGTGGCAAAGACCACAGACTTATACTGATTAAAACAGGTACTAAAAACAACAAGAGCGGACGATCCTTTCTCCACCGTCCTAACAACCATTCGTACGTGGCTATGGCCACAAGAAGCACCCATAGTGTGCCTCCGGTCGCACCCAACCACTGATACCATTGTACCAATATGGGCAGGCCGTTAAACGTGTTTCCTAGATTTAACCAGGGAAAGGCCAATCCCCAGTGGTCGTGCAGCTTTTCAAAAGCGATCCAGCTCGCAATGACCGGCAAATACGCCAATAGGCTGAACCTTTCTATTTGTGGGAACTTCCGCCAAAGGATGGAAGAACGTACCCCCAGCCACAAGGCCGCCGCCATAAACGCACCATTGATACATACTGTCGCAATGACTCCTAAAGGGTGTGCATTAGCGATCCAGTAGGTAGTAGCCGCATTCCAC
>JAKMGS010000081.1 GCA_022424815.1 Schleiferiaceae bacterium
ATCCACAATACCGCCTTCTTCGTTCGGCATGCAACTGTATTGAATCTTACCTGGCAAGAGTTTGCTCACGTCGTTCGAGGTCACCTTTTGCAAGAATGACAAGGCATCCGGGCCTTCGACGAAAAACTCGCCCATGTGGCTCACGTCAAACATCCCTGCCGCTTCGCGTACGGCGTGGTGCTCATTTTTTAGTCCGCTGTACTGCACGGGCATGTTGTAGCCTGCGAATGGGACCATTTTGGCGCCCATTTCAACGTGGGTGGCTTCTAGTGCTGTTGATTTTAAATCTGACATCTTCTGTGTATAAGTGGTTCTTTTATCCGTGTATGCGTTCAGTATTGCCCAATTTTGACATCACCTCCGCTTCAAATACTAATAATCCCTCCCACATCTCATCGACCTTCTCGCGGTCGAAGTACTTGCGGGCGAGGGAAATAAACATGGTGTAATGGTTGGCCTCAGAAATCATAAGGGTATGGTAGAAGGAGGCCAATTCTTCATCTTCGATATTCTCGCTCAACACCTTAAAACGCTCGCAACTGCGTGCTTCAATCAACGCGCAGAGCAATAGCTTTTGAGCCAAGCGCTCTTCGCGGTTTACTCCCTTGTGAAAGTAGGATTGTACTGCATGAACATATTCATCACGGCGTTCACGACCCAAGACCAATCCGCGCTGCATGATGCGGTTGTGCACCATCTGAAAATGTCCCATTTCCTCGCGGGCGAGGGCGGTCATCTTATCTACTAATTCTGATTTTTCTGGGTAGCCCACGATGAGGCTAATGGCGGTGGATGCAGCTTTTTGCTCGCAGTAGGCATGGTCGGTAAGTATCTCTTCGATGTTCTTCTCCGCAATGTTCGCCCAGCGAGGGTCGGTAGGCAATTTTAATCCTAGCATCTTCTATTAAGATTTAGCGCCAATTCTATCTGAGAATTCTCGCGCAAAATTAACCATCAATTTGAACTCAGACACGCTTGCCGCACGTTCTTTATGGAAAATTAGCAGGGACTTGCCGTTGCTCTCCATGTGGAAGACGGGATTACTTGCCAAAAAGGCCAGGCAGGGGGGTGAGAAAAACGCACGTATGGCCTTTTCGTCCTCTCCCTTGAGGTTGAATCGCTTATCAAATACATTGGAGCCCAATTCGATATCTTGGGCACCTTTGAGGTACGAGATACGCTCAAATATACGCTCGCGATCTAGTGTGAATTTCGGAAGTTTAATGCCTTTAGGCTGGAGGATGACACACGCCAGGTGCTGACTGTCGCGCATAGTAAACTCTCCGATGTGGGTCACCACCTCGATGGCAAGCAGTGGGGTACTGTGGTCTTCGAGCAAGTTCATGGTTTGATCAATACGGCGGTGGCGGAAATAATGGAACTGATTCACCTTGTTATCCCAAATAAGTTCCGGCCATGGTGTGTATTCTAGCCCCGCAGTACTAGCAAACTTTCGAAGCTTCTCCTGCTTGCCACTCAAACGTGCATCTGCGCTGCGTACTAGAAAAACATCAGAACCACGTGTGATCTTGCTCTGTACACCTAAAGGGTGCGAGGAAGCCGGCGCAAGGGTATCCAGACCTACAAGATCTAGTGAACCGCCGTGTTGCTCAAAGCTCTCTTCATAACCTGCTAGGTGCTCCATCACGGTAGCATCGACGAAGGAGGTGTTTGAGAAATCGGCAATGACTTCGGCTGAGGCAGGAATGCTGTCCAACTTACTCTTAAGTCGGGGGTAGTTCAAGAAGTTTGCGAAATAATTGATGTTGAGGATGTACTTGTTTTCCTCCTCTTCAAACAGCAGTGTGTTGGGTCTATTAAAATAGCGGAGTATTTCAGCCCCCGATCCAGTAATAATCATCTGAATAACGAGAGTGGCTACCATACCTAGAACAATACCCATAATAAGGCCATAAACTAGAGTGGCGAATAGGGTGAAGAAGAATAGGAAGAGTTGCTCAAGACCTATTTTGGCGATTTTACTGAATTGGCTCGGGTTTAAAAGCTTATATCCTGTAAAGACCAGGATGGCCGCTAATGCGGGGAGTGGAATTTGAGTGAGGACCTCACGCAGAAAGAGAACGAATACCAAGATGAGCGCACCGTGGAAAAAGTTCGCCGAACGTGTCTTTGCGCCGTTACCCACGTTTACTGAGCTGCGGGCAATGACCGTCACTACGCTAAGTCCTCCGAGCATGCCTGAAACAGCAGTAGCTATACCCAAGGCGCGTAGATCTTTATTGACGTTGGATTTGCGTTTGTACGGATCCAATCGGTCCATACCCTTTATGGAGAGCAACGATTCGATGGATGCAATGAAGGTCAAGGAGATTGCCGCACCCCAAAAAGCACCTGATTGAATGCCTGAAAAATCCGGGAGACGCCAAGCGCTCATCCAATCGGCAGGGATGTTTACAAGGTATTTGGGACCAAAGAAACTTTCGCCCGTTACGTTGGTACCTATGATTTGTGTGAGGACTGCCAGTACAACCACCCACAGCGGTGCTGGAATAGCATGCATCCAACGTGCGCGTATTTGTGAAAAACCAATGAGGAACAAAAGACTACCAATGCCAACGATGGCTGAGCGCAGGTGCGCCGAATCTGCCCACAGCAAATCTTGCAACGAACTAAAAAATTCTACAAGTAGAGGTATGGGCGAGACACTCTCTGGGTTTAGCGTACCAATCATCACATGGCTTTGCTTGGCCAGAATGATAATACCGATGGCTGCCAGCATGCCTTGTACTGCCGAGGTAGGAAAGAGGTCGGCCAATACCCCTAAACGGACCGTTCCAAGGACAAACAAGAGAATACCGCTCACCACGATAGCCCCCAAGGCCATGTAATAACCGGCGAGCATATCTCCACCTCCAAGGGTAGTGATGGCAGCAAGCGTTACCACGGCCAGTCCGTTCCCTGGTCCAGTAATGGTCACGTACGAGCCGCCCAAATGTGCCACAAGTATACCTCCTATGACCGCCGCGATCAATCCCGCGATGGCTGGTGCGCCAGAGGCGAGGGACAATGCAATGGATATAGGCAAGGCCACCAAAGACACGACAAAGCCGGCCTTCAAATCTGATTGCCAATTCTCAATAAAGCCCTTAAATCCATTCTTAGGCTTATGCATGGTCGAGTTTTTTAGTGGTGTGTACAATCAATACGTCCGTCGGGAGATCTGAAAGGATATACTCTAGGTCGTGCTTAAATATGCGGTCTAAGAAGCCTAGTTTGGTATCTGGGGAATTGACCACCAATAAATCGGCACGCTTTGCTTTGGCGTAGTGAGAAATAGTGTAGCCCTTCTTCCCAAACACGTGCTGTTCAGTAATGTCCATGGTACAGCCACCGGTACATAGGTCGAGCACCTCCTCTATTCTGTTGTGCTCCTGTTTCTCCAGTTGTCGACTTTGACGTAAACGTTGCAGCGTACTCATGTCGTCGTCTGCACGTGCTATAGATTTCTCGCTGAGCTCATCTACAACGATAAGTTCCTTAGAGCCCAATTTATTCCCCGCCCAAACAGCCGTAGCAATGGTATCTGGTGTTTTCGGATGATCGAGCCCGTTCACTACAATGCGTTCACACGGCTCCTCCATAATGGAACTGTGTGTCAACAGAAGTAAGCTCACCTTGGCCTTGCGGCATACATCTCGGGCAATACTCGCGCTAAACACCTTGAACATGTTCTCGCGCATCAAGGCTCCTAGTACCAATAAGTCTATATCGTTCTCGCTACACAGCGACAAGAGCTCAACCTTAGGATCTCCTTCTTTGCTCTTCAAAATAATGGTCGAAGGGTCAATGCTTAAATCCAACAAAAAATTGTCGTAGGTCTTCTGGCTCTTTTTAGTCCAATCCCCCACATGAAAGACAAACATCTGCGCTCCAAACCGTGTCGCGATACGGTGTACCTCGGCGAGATTGGCTTTTGCCATGGGTGAAAAGCCAAGGGCGGTAGCGACTCTTGCGTATTGTTTGGGTGTAGCGTTCATTTTTTATTTAACGGATTAACGGCCTTTAGTGTTTACTGCTTATGCGCAGTTTCTATACGGTCTACGAGGTCATTGAGATCGGCAAGTGTTCCTTTGAAGATGCGTCCTACCCTTCCACTTGGACCAGAAGAAAATACATATTTCCCACTGAAGACAAGGGCGTGCATAGCTGTGGTATCCATCACTTGCAATGCACTGTCTAGATAGCGAATACCAGTAGTACCTGTGAAGTAGAGGTACTCACCGTCGCCACAAACATCCGAAGTATAGGGCAAGGCCGCCAACTTGTTCATGGTCGCGGTATCGTCCTGCCCGGTCATTAAATCTGCCACGAGAGACGTCCCGAAGGTATTTTCCTCATCCATATAATCTCCACCGACGATGTAGAGCCTTTCCTGATCCCAATAGTGAGCGAAGGCGCCTTGAGAAGGCGTTCCTTGGGCCAATTCTATGTACGAAGGCGTCCAACCCAATCCGTCACGTAAATCCATCGTTACGTGCAATCGACATACCGTGCCGCCTGAGACAATGGACATAATGTTGTTGCCCACGGTAATGGCAGATCCACTGGCCGCGAAGCTTGCTTCGCCATCTATGGCCTCGGGGCCTTCGATCTCATTCCAGGAGCGACCGCCGTCCGCGGTGCGCAACAGCTTGAACCTCCCTTTTACAGGGTCCCCGTAGATAAATCCTATACTATCATTGACGAAGACCACTCCGTCCAAAAAGGTACTTTGTGCAGTATCTGCAAATACTCTGCTCCACTCCTGCCCACGCGAATCCGTATGGTAGATGTAGGTCGGGGCTCCTGCGCTTACCGCCACAAACTCTTTATCGTTGAGGGCCCAAACGCTTCGAAACTGACTCTCTCCTGAGCCCGGGATTTGCTGAACATTCCAATGAATTCCTTCATCTAAACTGAAGCCGAACAGTCCATGATTGCCTCCGACAACAACCACGGAATCGTTAGTGGCATGCAAGCCTCTAAAGCTTACATCTGAATCACCTTCAAATAGAATCACATGTTCAACCACCGTCAAGTGGTCAGTGCTCATCAACTTCTTGATAGAAGTATAGGTAATGAATAGGACGAGAACTCCTATAATGTAGATGGAACGTTTCATGATGTTCGTGCTGTGTTTGCGTTAAGATACACAAGGGCTCTTAGAACGCAAAGTAAATGAAGGGCTGAACCTCAGCACTTAAGATTTGGTAAATGACTGCGATGGCGGCAACACTGAGCAGGAACAAAGTCCAAACAGAAGCAGCGCTTACCCATTGGCGCATCTTCTCCTTATACGCACTTGGTATCCAGTGAATGAGATACCCAAGGATGAGGACAACGTAGAACTTCCAATTGGCCAGCAATACCTCTCCGACTGCGTCCCAACCAAAATCTGATGGAATTTTGGACAGAATGCGAACAGCTCCTTCCCAAGTAGGCGATCTAAACCAAGCCCGCGTAAAGGTGATAAACACCAGGGTGAGCACCAATCCGATCGCCTTGTTATAGGCCTTGCTCTTGTCGGCCCAAGGGGAGATTTTCTTCCAATTCTTGTACACGACCAACCCCACACCATTGAGCGTACCCCAGGTGACGAAGTTCCACGAAGAGCCGTGCCACAATCCGCCCAGTACCATGGTGAGCATCAGGTTGATGTTGGTATTCACCCAACGCTCTGTGCCACGACTGTAGCGCATCAACACAACCCCTATTGCAAATACAGCGGCCAAGCCTAAGCTGAGCCAAGGGCTGCCCACGATCAGTGCAATCATCAAAAAGAAGGCGAAGACAATGGTATACGACGCAACACTCCCCTCCCTGTTTCCACCAAGCGGAATGTAGAGGTAATCACGGAGCCAAGTACTGAGTGAAAGGTGCCAACGGCGCCAAAAATCTGCCACAGATGTCGCCTTATACGGACTATTAAAGTTTTTTGGAAGGGTGAAGCCCATCAACATAGCAATCCCGATCGCCACGTCAGTGTACCCAGAGAAATCCGCATAGACTTGGAGCGAGTATCCAAACAACGCACTCATGGTTTCGAATCCGGAATAGAGCTGCGGGTTGTCGAAAACGCGATCGATGAATTGCACTGCGAGGTAATCTGCGAGGACCAATTTCTTTAGCAACCCATTCAAAATCCAGAACACCGCCAATCCAGCGCGCTCCTTGGTGAGTTTGTACGGCTCGTACAACTGTGGAATAAACTCGGAAGCTCGCACGATGGGTCCTGCCACCAGCTGTGGAAAGAAACTCACGTAGAACCCGAAATCCAATATGTTCTTCACCGGCTTGATGTGCCCGCGATAGATATCCACGCTATAGGAAATGGTCTGGAAGGTGAAAAAGGAGATTCCGACCGGCAATAATATGCGGTCAAAGATGAAATTCGTGCCTATAGCTTCATTGGTCCACAGGGCGAAGTGATTGATTACTTCGAGTTCAATGCCGGTGAGGTCGTGAATAAAATCGGCCACGAAATAGGCATATTTAAAATAGCCCAAGACGAAGAGGTTCACCACTACGCTTAGGGCGACGAGCGTTTGTCGTTGCCACTTCACCTTATTGCGATAGATCGCTCCACCGATCAAGAAATCCGCCAGGGTGGAAAATAGTAGGATGATGAAATAGAATCCGCTGGTTTTGTAGTAGAAGAACAAGGAAACCGCGAACAAGAAGATGTTACGGCGCGCTGTGTTTTTGTACATCACACTATACCCGCCCATGACCAAGGCAAAAAACACCCAGAAATACTGCTGAGTGAAAAGCAACGGGGTCGACGGATCGTAGGTGAACCAAGTAGAGAGTTGTTCCATCACGGCGCTATGGATTGCACGTGAGTTTCATAATCCTCCCAAAAGGCCCAGAACAACAAGGTGGCATTGAGCCGATAACCTTTATTGGTAAAATGAATTTTATCCGAACTCGCTAGACCCTGCTCTTGCCAAATTGAAATACTATTCAATCCTCCCATGACTTCAAATAAGTCCCAATATGCAGCGTCATGATCTTTACTAAGCTCTTTCATTACCTCTTGAACATCTAACGCATTCTTATTAGGAGACCTGCGCTTGTAATAACTATCGTTATTTGTCATGAAGATAAATTGACAGTCCGGATTAATTTCTCGAAACCAGCTCACTAGTGTATCGTATCGAACTTTATATTTTTCCGGATCCCATTCGTCCGCTGGTAAATACGCGTCATTAATACCTAATCCAAAAATCACTAGATCCGCACCAACATATCTTCCTTGTTCAACGAAGTTCTCACTTCTTAAAAAACTATAGGTAGAAGCACCATTGACTCCAAGACTATGATATACAAGACCAGGTTCTTCACGCAACATCTGAACTCCTTGAAGGGTGTATTGGGGATTTGCATCATCCTTTGCGGTGAAGTGGATTGAAATAGACTCTTGAACCTCATTAAAAAACCAAAACCGTATTCCTACTGTAGTATCTACAAATACCGAATCTGGAGACGGTGTTCCAATGGGCTCCATATTGCTGCTCGCTACATGTTCGAAAAGACGCAATTCTGTGAAACCATAGGCTTTACCTCTCTCACTGAAGCTTTGCAATTCAAAGCCGGCATCAACATCTCTTGTGATCGCATCTATACCACTAAATCCCCAAGGGCAATTATTCCTTGAAACACTATTTCTACACCCTTCCCAAGTACCTATTTTCTTCACATACAGATTACTAGGTGTGTTAGTGTTCGCCAGTTTATATGGAAAGAAAAAACCTCTTTCTACGTTTAATGAAGGTGCTAATTGGCCAAGTTGCCTTCTCAAGGTGTGGCTCAACGTACCTCCTTGTACATGGGATCCACCAACATGGATAATATTGATCTTTCCTTCTTGTTCAAAAATGACTCGGTCTAGTTTTTCATAGAATTTAGCCATTCCTTGTTCTGAGCCGTAGAACTGCAAATGATTCGCGCTGGTATCTAAAAATGGGTACTTCAGTGCCAAACTTCCTAAATCGTCTTGTGCCATCAAGGGAAGCATACAAAAACACGATATAATCAATACAATTATTCTCATGGTTGTACGGAATCTTGTAATGATGAATCTAATGTCGCCGTATTCAACGCCTTAATGGAATCTGACCTGCGCTGTGCCTCCTCTGCAATGCGCTCCTGTTCTGAATAATAGGCCTCTTGAGCAATTCGAACAACTTCACCGAATTGATCACCAACTCGTTGTGAACCTTTTGTAGTAAAATGTATGTAATCTTTTGCCGCTAATGCAGGGTCTTCCTCGACCCAATATACCATTGAACCTTCTCCTCCCATTACATCCTGTAAATCCCAATAGGCCGCCCCTCTTGAAAGGGCTTCATCCCTTAATGTTTGTTTTAAAACCTTTATCAATGGATAACTTTCCATGTTTAATCCATTCTTGCGTGCCATATCGGAGGGACCTATGAAAATTATAGACGCTTTGGGGTGTAATGACCTGATATGACTAATTTGTTTAGCTATCGAAAGGGCAACGCTTCTGGCA
>JAKMGS010000082.1 GCA_022424815.1 Schleiferiaceae bacterium
AGCTCTGAGGCCAGTGCCACGGAACGCAACGTCTACAGCATTAAATTAAACGGCTCGAGTAAAGTCACTCTTGCCGGTCAAAAAGGTACGAATAACGCGACCTTCACCCCTGACATGAAGCTATTTGTAAACACCTTCAGTGCAGAAGCACAACCTACCAGCGTTACTCTTGTGGAATCACGAAAAGGAGAAGAAATACGCACCATTAAAACCAACGAGCGTGCGGAAAAAGCCCTCGAAACATATACGTACACCCCTAAGGAGTTCTTCACGGTTTCAACCGAGTCTGGCGGCGACTTGAACGCCTGGATGATCAAGCCAGTGGATTTTGACGAGAGCAAGACCTACCCCCTATTCATGTTTGTATACGGTGGGCCAGGCAACCAAACGGTCACGAACAGCTATGATGCCTTCCGAGGCATGTGGTTCCAAATGTTGGCCAATGAGCTTGATATCATTGTCGCCAGCGTAGATAACCATGGGACAGACGGTCGCAGCGAAGAATTCAAGAAGAGCACTTACGGTCAGATGGGGAAACTCGAGACGCGGGACCAAACAGAGGCGGCATTAGAAATGGCCAAGCGTCCGTACATTAACGGGGATCGCATCGGTGTCTTTGGGTGGAGCTATGGAGGCTATATGGCGTCCAATTGTTTGTTCCAAAGCCCAGAAGTCTTCAAAATGGCCATTGCCGTAGCACCAGTAACGAACTGGCGATTCTATGATAACATCTACACGGAGCGCTACATGGGCTTGCCATCGGATAATAGTGATGGCTATGATGCCGACAGTCCGCTATCGCATATCGATGGCCTTCAGGGTAAGTACCTACTGATTCATGGAACGGGAGATGATAATGTACATGTGCAAAACTCTATGCGTATGGTGGAGGCCTTGGTGCAAGCCGATAAGGATTTCGATTGGTTTGCCTATCCGGACAAAAACCACGGCATCTATGGAGGCAATACCACGATGCACTTGTACCGTATGATGACGGAATTCATAGCGGAGAATTTATAAGAATTGGCTCCTAACCGCTTTTAGAAATAAAATGTATACTTGTTGAACACAAAAAACACCTGAAACATGAGTGATCAATCTTTGAAGCATCCACCAGCGCTGTGGACGCTGTTTATGTCGGAAATGTGGGAGCGTTTCTGTTACTATGGAATGCGCGCCCTATTGACCCTCTTCCTCATCGAATCGATGATGAAAGGCAACTCTGAAGCATTCTTGATTTACGGAGCATATACCGCTCTAGTCTACGCTGCGCCTATTCTCGGAGGCCGATTAGCCGATAAATATCTAGGGTACCAATATGCCATCATGCTCGGTGCCGTATTGATGTCTATCGGTGAATTCCTCATCGTAGCGAGTACTGATATTTTGGACCTCGACACCGCAGTTCGCGATACCCTTATGCTTATTGGTATGGGTGGTTTGATCGTAGGTAACGGGTACTTCAAAGCTAACATTTCAACCATTGTAGGTAAACTCTACAAAGACGGCGATCCTCGTCGTGATTCAGGTTTCACCATCTTCTACATCGGTATTAACATTGGTGCCTTGTTGGCCACCACCGTGGTTGCCGTAGTAGGTAAAAAGTACGGTTTCGAATACGGTTTCGGCCTTGCCGGACTAGGGATGCTTGCCGGTCTTTTCATCTTCTGGGGAGGTCGCAAAAAATACGAGCATGTACCAAACATTGCCATAACTGACGAAGGACGTGAGAAATGGTTGGGCATGGAGCGCTGGAAAACAATTACCCTCCTTTCTCTATTGTTGATTCCATTATGTATGGTGCTCATCTTCAAAAACAATATTTTGATTTACGTCTTGATCGCAATCTTTATACTCGTAGTATTTCAGTTGATATCTGCTGGTGTTAAAGAGGGGGGCGTTTGGAGAGACCGGATGATTGCCTTGACCATCATGATGGTGATAAATATCATCTTCTGGGCTGCCTTTGAGCAAGCTGGAACCTCTTTAACACTTTTTGCGAAAGAAAATGTGAACAGGTATATGAGCTTCATTGATTGGGAAATGCCAGCAACAATGACGCAGTTCTTCAACCCATTCTTTATCATCACCTTCGGTTCATTGTTCTCTTGGATGTGGGTAAAATTAGATGCCATGGGCAAGAATCCTTCGATCCCTATGAAGTTTAGCTATGGTATTCTTCAGCTCGGTGCTGGATATTTAGTAACCATGATTGGTATGCAGTTTGCGAACGATGCGTTCCAAGTACCTCTCTTGACTTTGGTATTCTTGTACATGCTCCATACGACCGGTGAGTTGTTCTTGAGTCCTATTGGTCTATCTATGGTAACCAAGTTGGCTCCGAAGCAAATTGCAGGAACGGCAATGGGTGGATGGTTCCTTTCGTTCGCCATGGCGAACTACCTGGCAGGTGCGATCGCTACACTCACCGGTGGTGAAGGTCACGGCGGTGAGGAAGTTCTTTTGAGCGCTCAAGAAGGATTACAAACTTATGTGGGAACATTCTCTACCCTGGGTTACGTATTAATCGGACTCGCCATCTTGATTGCCATCCTGAGTAAACCATTGAACAAGCTGATGCACGGCGTCGTGTAATTTTTAGCATAGTTTTATCATACGAACCCCGCGCCTTGTGCGCGGGGTTCTTTATTTTGGACGTATGAAAAGATTTGCCCTACTCCTTGGAGTGCTTTGCTCTACAATTGGACTGGCTCAAGAGAAAATCCAATGGATGAGTATCGAAGAAGCCTATGAACTCACCTTGACGGAAGAGAATCCTAAAAAGATCTTCATCGACGTATATACGGATTGGTGTGGGTGGTGTAAGCGCATGGATAAAGCGACCTTCCAAAACGAAGAAGTGGCTGCTTATATGAACGAGCATTATTACAATGTGAAATTCGATGCGGAGCAGAAGGAGGCCATAGAAATGCTGGGGAATACGTTTGAGTTTGTACCACAGGGAGGCCGTGGCTATCACGAATTGGCTGCAGCACTATTGAATGGCAAGATGAGCTACCCTACTGTGGTGTTCATGAATGCAAAATTCGAGATGCTTAGCCCTGTGCCGGGTTACCAAGAACCCACAGGATTTATGCAAGTTGCACGCTTTTTTGGTGATGACATTTACCAAGAACAGTCCTGGCAAGATTATTCACAGCAATAAATAAAAAAGCCCCGCTTCGAGCGGGGCTTTTTATTAGAATTTAAAATCGTACCCTTTGAGGGTGAGCTTGTCGTATTCCTTTTGATCGAACTCGAATAAACGGCTTGGCTTCTTGTTGCCAGGGGCTTCGAAAATGCTCTCACCTACTTCCACAAGTAATTGGCTGCGCATAAACTTTTTTCTGAAGTTTCGCTTGTCCAAGGTCTTACCTAAACATTCTTCGTACAACCCATGAATCATATTAAAGGTGAACTGTTTCGGCAGCAATACGAATCCAATAGGACGGTGCTTTACACGACGCTTCAAGCGCTCGTACGCCATCTCAAGGATTTCATTATGATCGAATATCATCTCAGGGGCGTCATTGAGGTTTAACCACTCATAGCCCTCTACCTTCACGTTTTTCACGAGATCCCAATTCACCAATGCATAATGTGCAATATTTACAACACGACCCATTGGGTTGCGGTACACTTTAGCAAAGGCATTGAGTTGTTCAAGATACACCTTATCCATGCCAAGAATCTTCACAGCTAAACGTTTGGCAACATCTTCTACGCTCTCTGAAGCACTCACCCAGTTACTAGGCAACATAGGCGCTCCTTTGTAGGGCTCCTCTGATTTCTTTCCGACAAGTGTGACCAATTTTTCGCCGTCAAAGGCAATTACGACGAGAGAGGTTCCTAAAGCAACGTCAAATTTCATAAGAAAGGGTATTTGAAGCAAAAATATAAAATGTCCAGGTGGAACTTTATTTTACTCCGTTAAATTTAGGTTAATCAATGGTTTAATAATATTAAGTTACTTTTTTGAACGTTTTATATTCAAGAATGTTCTATCTCAACTGCTGTAATTACGAAAACATTATATTTAATTATCAGACTATACCCTTATGAAAACAAATTTTAGGAAAACGTTGACTTTTGCCATCGCGTTCTTTGCCATGATGTCCTTCATGGTTCAACCCGTTCAGGTCGGAAACTCTTATGATGCTGATAATTCTACCTACATAGAATACACCTGTAAATACGGCCAATGTTATGCAACTGCAAAATCAACTGGGCAACGATGTAAACATTGCGTTTCAAACAAAGGAGACAAATACTGTTACCAGCATAAGCCTAAATACTGATAGCAATCTTCATTAGATTAAAACAAAAAAGCCCCGCTGATGCGGGGCTTTTCATCTTCAGGGTGAAAGACGGGGTTCGAACCCGCGACCTCCGGAACCACAATCCGGCGCTCTAACCAGCTGAGCTACAATCACCATTTAAGGGGCGCAAATATATAGTTATTCAATTCACATCTGCAATAGGTCGGATTAAAAAAATTGGGCAAAAAAAGACCGACTCCAAAGGAGCCGGCCTCAAATATCATCTATTCCTAGGGGTGATTAAAACACCACCCAAAGGGTAATTACACAGAGTATGAGAAGGAAAGTTAGAGCACGCGTAGTTGAGGACATTGGTACTTTGGTATCCTTGCTCCAAACCAATGAAGCATCGTCGTACGTCTCGGCTTCAGGCTTCGCCAAGCTCACTACAATCAAAATCACCGAACAAATGGCGAAGAGCAGTAATGCGAAGTGTAGGAAGTTCATTCCCACATACCAGCCGAGGAATCCTGTGTATTCTCCACCTGCGACCTCCATGGACAAACGACCTACACCTAAAATAGCGCCCGAAATGAGAGCCCACTTGGCCCCTGCAGAATTGATCTTCTTGAAGAAAATGCCTAACAAGAATGCCGCCGCAATAGGTGGAGAGATGTAGGCTTGAATAGACTGCAACTGTTGGAACAAACCACCTTCGATGGCTTGCATCAACGGAATCCAACCTATGCCCAAGGCGACAAGTGCAATGGTCGAAATACGGCCGGCATTGACCAATTCTTTGTCCGATGCTTCCGGACGATATTTCTTATAAATGTCAAAGGTGATGAGCGTTGAAGTAGAGTTAAAGACGGAGCTCAACGAAGACATGAGAGCAGCCAACAGTCCCGCCACTACCAACCCTTTAAGACCAGTAGGCAATACCGTTTTGACCATCAAAGGCAACGCTGCATCATAGCCTGAAGATCCAAAGGAAAGGAGTTCTGGGTTTTTCTCTGCCAAAGCAAAGGCCACCACACCGGGCATCATGAAGATGAAAAGCGGCAACAATTTGAGGTAACCTCCGAACAAGGCCCCTTTGCGTGCGGTATCCACATCTTTCGCGGCGAGGACACGCTGCACGATGAATTGGTCCGTACACCAATACCATACCCCAAGAATAGGGGCGCCGAACATAATTCCAGTCCACGGATAATCTGTATCACTCATAGGACGCCACAAGCTCCAGTGATCTTCAGTGGTATACGCAACTAATTCTCCTACGCCACCCAAATGGTTCAATCCAAAAATGGTCAAGATCACAGATCCCCCCACCAGGACGAACATTTGCATCATGTCCGTATAGACTACCGCTTTGAAACCGCCGAAAACCGTATAAATACCCGTCGCAACTACAATGAAGATGGCGCCCGTCCAGAAATCAATACCTAATAACGCCGTAAAGACAATGGCACCTGCGAAAATGGTCACGGAGATCTTTGTTAAGACATAGGCAACAATGGACACGTAAGATAAATATGTTCTGGCCCAACCGTTGTATCGTTTTTCCAAAAACTCAGGCATGGTGAAGACTCCCGAACGCAGATAGAAAGGGACAAAAACCCATCCCAGAAGAATCAGAATAAGAGAGGCGAGTAATTCGAATTGGCCCGCGACTAATTCCCCAGAAGCACCCTGACCCGCCAAGCCGACCAAGTGTTCTGAACCAATATTAGAAGCAAATAATGAAGCACCGATAACGAACCAGCCTAGGTTTCGCCCGCCGAGGAAGTAATCCGCAGCTTCGCCATTTTCGCTCTTTTTCGAACCGCTTCTAAAAGCAATCACGAAGACCGCAACGAAATAAAGTGCTACAACAATATAGTCTGTTGTATTGAGCATGAGTCTGTCTTATAAGTTTCGTCTCTAAAGTAGTGTACTTTGGACAATTACTCATCATTGCGTGAGAATTGTCTGCTGCCACAGAGAAGGTATTGTGTACCTTTATTTCATGGCCCGATTCTCGCATTTCTTCCTACCCCTCCTTTTATGGCAGTGCCACACTGCGGTAGAAGAAATACCTATTTCGGGCCCTGCCTACGCAGGATCCCCAGCGTACACGGGTGGAGATCGCTTCGCTCGCACCGAACGCACCATCGCACTGGGCCAAAGACTCTTTAACGATGTCAACCTCAGCATTGACAGCACCATCAGTTGTGCGAGCTGCCATAATGCCGATGCCTATTTTTCTGATCCCGGTAAGGCACTTTCTATAGGGCTCGAAGGAACACCCACTGAGCGCAATGCGAGCGCTCTAGTGAATTTGGCCTGGCATCCCTATTTCTTTGCAGAAGGCGGCGTACGAAACCTAGAGCTCAGCTCCTTTGTCCCCATCAACAATAGACACGAATTTGGCCGTGAACTCCACGATGTGGTCGAAGGACTCATGGACGACCCAACCTATGCTCAGGAATTCAGTGAAGCCTTCGGATCACAAGCCATCACGGATGCCAAATTCATTACTGCCCTTGCCCACTACATGGCAGGGCTTCAACACTACGACAGCCCATACGACCAATGGTTAGGAGGAGATTCCACAGCTCTAGGACCTGATGGCCGTATCGGTCTTAAACTTTTTAAAACTCATTGCGCTACTTGCCATAAGGGACCTCAGCTCAGCTCATTTGCCATCGAAAACAATGGTTTACCCACCAATGCAGATTATGGTAGAATGAACCTCACCAACAACGCGGAAGATAGCGGCGCCTTCAAAATCCCTACCCTCAGAGGTATTGCCCTCACCTATCCCTACATGCATGATGGCAGCTATGCCGATCTGGATACCGTGCTGAGGACCTATAATAAAGTTCGAGCGCTAGGGTTAAACGGAGAAGAATTGGCCCAACTCAACGCTTTTTTAAATACTCTTCACTAGCGTACCTTGTAGGCATGAGCAAAGACCCGAAGGTTTTACATGTGGTGAAGTGGTATCCGCACGCATCAGATCCACAGAACGGCATTTTCGTCCAAAAGCACATCGAAGCAACTTCCGATGAGCCGTTGGTACTGGGCTTTGTGAATTCAAACGACAAATTAGAAGAGCAGGGCGGCATTCAGGTTTACGGTGCGCGACGCATGAGTCAAGTGGCTAAGTTTGGCGCATTCACGGCGCGCATAGCCTCAGATCGCCCCAAAATTGTACATTTTCATTGCTACGCTCCCGACCTGCTCCCGCTGTTGTGGTACGCACGAATAAAAGGGATTAAAACCATTCACACAGAGCACGGCAGCGCCTTCCTAAACACAAGATTGCCCTCACTGCAAGGTTGGAAATTAAAGGCCGCACGCTGGCACTTTCAACGACTCCATAGACTCACCTGCATCAGCCCAGCACTCCGTGACGGTCTGTCCGAAATTTCGGGAAATCAAAACATCAACATCCTTCCAAACATCATTTCCACTGCGGCCAAAGAGCGTACTTCCTCTCCGTCAAGCTTCAGCTTTTGCGTAGTCGCCGATGTTGTGTTTGAAACCAAAGCGCAAGAAATCATTTTGGAGTGCTTCCAACAACTCCCCCAAGCCCAGGCTGAGCTGCACTTTTACGGCGGAGGTCCTGATCTCGAACGCTTACAAGGCCTGGCACGTACCTTGCCCAATGTTTGGGTGCACGGGAGAAAAACAAACGAAGAGGTGCTGCAATTGCTCCCAAATCACGACGCACTGATTTTACACAGCCATTACGAAACCTTTGGCATCACTGTATTTGAGGCAAGGACTGCCGGGCTTTGGGCCATTTCAAAAAGCGCTTTTGGTGGAGCGCCTTGGTACGACCAAGGAGTACTCATTGCCGATACACAGGAAGCATTAGAGGATCAAATAAAATCGCTCATCCGGGCGGAAAAAGCTCCCGTTGGAAAGTTCGATGCGCTATCATCTGAGTCCATCGGTACAGAAATCCACCAATTATATCGCGAAATCCTAGGTTGACCCTCCTAATTTCAGGACAATCCGTTATATTTACTCGACACAAAAAACACCTTAAGTATATGAAAAGACTTCTACTCGCATTTGCTGGTTTGAGCGTCATCGGCGCCACAGCACAAGAGGCACAAGTTGACCTCGGAAGAAGTGCCGAAATGTATGTAGCAAATCATGCAGATGGCATCCCCTACAATACCAGCGCTAACAAGCAGAGCTCTGCTGTAGCTATTGGTACTGCACCAAACGTGTACGGAACTGGTTTTGGA
>JAKMGS010000083.1 GCA_022424815.1 Schleiferiaceae bacterium
CTTTTACGATTTCGCCGCCTACGAACTGGCCTGTCCCTATGATTGGGCCGACGGTTGCGGGATATTATCGAGCAGCAACGGCGATTTATACTTGACCTGCGGCTGCAACAGCCACCAATACCAACTCCTCGATGGGCAGAGCATTGACACCTCCTACACGCTCCCCGTAAAGGAATTCAGCTGTACGTTCGACGGCATAAACATCATTAGAATCAGCAACTAAAAAACGCGCCCCTCGGGGCGCGTTTTTCATGGTAAAAGAAGGGTCCTGGGTGCCGGCTCGCTTAGACGAACGCGTTCTCTCCAGTGATATCTAACCCCGTGATTAGCAGGTGAATATCATGCGTTCCTTCATAGGTGATGACGGACTCCAAGTTCATCATGTGACGCATGATAGAGAAGTCTCCGGTGATGCCCATTCCGCCCAACATTTGGCGTGCTTCACGAGCGATATGAATGGCCATATCGACGTTGTTTCTCTTGGCCATCGAAATCTGCGCTGAGGAGGCACGTCCTTCGTTTTTCAGTTGGCCCAAACGGAAGGTGAGCAACTGCGCTTTGGTGATCTCTGTGATCATTTCAGCGAGCTTCTTTTGCTGTAACTGGAACCCGGCAATAGGCTTCCCAAATTGAATGCGCTCCTTGGAGTAACGCAAGGCAGCATCGTAACAATCCATGGCGGCACCGATGGCGCCCCAAGCGATCCCGAAACGGGCGCTATCCAGACAAGAAAGCGGTGCTCCTAGACCGTCGCGGCCTGGGAGGATATTGGCTTTGGGTACTTTCACGTTGTCGAATACGAGCTCTCCGGTGGCAGAGGCGCGGAGCGACCATTTGTTGTGGGTTTCAGGGGTGGTAAAGCCCTCCATGCCGCGCTCTACGATCAATCCTTTGATGCGGCCTTCTTCGTTTTTCGCCCACACAACTGCGACGTGGCAGAATGGAGCATTGGAGATCCACATTTTGGCGCCATTGAGAATGACGTGATCGCCGGCATCTTTAAAGCTGGTGGTCATTCCGCCGGGATTCGAGCCAAAGTTTGGCTCGGTCAACCCGAAAGATCCGAGGTATTCACCCGTGGCCAATTTTGGCAAGAAGCGCTGCTTCTGCTCCTCTGAGCCATAGGCGTAGATGGGGAACATGACGAGAGAACTTTGGACACTACAGGTGGATCGGATTCCCGAATCTCCGCGCTCCACCTCTTGCATCATCAATCCATAAGAGATGTGGTCCAGACCTGGGCCACCATATTCCTCTGGGATGTAAGGGCCAAAAAGCCCTACCTCTCCCATTTCTTTGACAAGATGTTCTGGGAAAGCGGCGCGCTGCGCATAATCTTCAATGATGGGAGAAACAGAGCGTTTAACCCAATCTCTAGTGGCGTCGCGGACCATTTTGTGCTCGTCTGAGAGCAGCTCGTCTAAGAGGTAATAGTCCGGGTGTTGAAATACGTCCATTGTTCTGTGATTTTTTTCAAGTGTTGAAATTAGAACACAATAGCGAATTCAGTGTTCTATTATGAACAAAATTTATCCATAATTGGACCCTAAGCACTCCCTGAATAATCTTACATTGTACAACCTAAATAGACTTTTATGAAAAAAGTATTACTCATATTCGCGCTCTTCGGAGTGGTTCAATATTCCTATACAAATTCCGGGGGCTCCCCTTCAGGGCGCAGTGGTTCACCAGCTTCTAACGGTCAAACATGTTCAGGCGGCTACTGCCACAGTGGCGGTTCTCCGAATGGGAATGAGCAAATCATCATTAACACAGACCAAGCAAATCTAGTAGATAACCAGGCGGTAAATGTGTCCCTAGGTGTTTTACCTAATGGCGGCTCATCGAAGATTGGCTTTATGGCGAGTATCGAAGATGCTAGTGGAAACTCAGTAAGCACATTGACGGCCACCTCAGGGGTCAAGAAGACGGGCAACTACTTTACGCATCAAAGCTCTAGCACATCGGTATCGAATGATAGCATCGGTTGGAATTTCACATTTGAGGACTCTTCATATCCAGATAGTCTGACCATTTATGTGGCTGTGAATTTCACCAATGGGAATGGAAATTACCAGGGGGATTATGTGTTAACAGAAACAAAGACCTTATACAAGAGTCAAGCAAATGTGGAAGAAGGCGAACTAAAGGGCCTTGTGGTGGGACCCAATCCCGCCTCAGATTTTGTTCGCGTTGCACATGATGAATTAGCGCGTGTAGAACTGTTCAATACGTTTGGCAAGTACATTGCCTTTGAGCAAAGCCAAGAGGCAATCAATGGTCTAACTGTATTGGACGTGAGCACCTTGGCGCGCGGCAATTATATCTTACATGCTACATATTTAGACGGAACTACGCATTACAAGCACGTGATTTTGCAGTAATTTTGTGCCCTGATGGGTACAAAGTGGACAATTATAATAGTATTGGGGTTGATGGCCGGAATTAGGTTACTTCAACCCCAATTCTTTTTGCAATGGACCACTAACGCCATAGAGGACGAGGACCCGGTAAAATGGCAAGAGCAATTACTAATGTGGTTGGTCATCCTATTTGCTTCATATTTAGCTTTTGGGACTGTTTTTAGCGAAATGAGATGGTTCGAGCAGTTGCTGGTGCTGCCAGGAATACTAGTGGCGAGAGTGTTTTTGGCCGATTTGCTCACGCGGCTGTTTAAAAGCGACAACCGATACTTTCCAATGTTTAGCATGAGACGATTACCTCAACTTGCTCTCATTTATCTCGCTACCTCTCTATTGATACTAGCAACACACTGGATTTGGCCTGATGCGCAAAATTGGACCTTAGGTATCCTCGCTGCCGGTCACGCCATTGGGTTGGTCATTTTCTCCGTAAAACACCAAGGTTTTGTTCATTTTACGACTATTGGTGTAAGAATCTACGCAGTTTTGTACCTTTGTGCGCTCGAACTAACACCTCTATATCTAGCAATACGCTAGCCGAACTATGTCAGACGATCGAAAGACGAAAGTTAAATCCATCCTGATCTCCCAACCTCAGCCTGCCAACGAGAATAATCCATATTCGGCCGTTGCAGATAAACACAAGGTTGTTATTGACTTCCGTTCCTTTATTCATGTGGAAGGAGTCACCGCTTCAGACTTTAGAAAAGATAAAATCCAGATTCGAGAGTTTAGAAACGTCATATTCACCTCCAAGAATGCGGTTAATCATTACTTCCGTATGTGTGAAGAAATGCGTGTACAGATCAGCCCAGACATCCGCTACTTCTGTATATCGGAGGCCATCGCCTACTACCTACAGAAATACGTAGTATATCGCAAGCGTAAAATTTACCATGGGAACATCCGTATAGAGGAGTTGATCCCAATCTTGAAGAAATTCAAGAACGAGAAATTCTTGATGCCTTCTTCCGACAGCTTGAAGCCTCAGATTCCGAATGCATTGGAAGAAGCAAATATTGATTATACACGTGCCATCCTTTTTAAAACGGTGGTTAGCGACTTGAGTGATTTGGAGAATGTTTTCTACGACATCCTTGTATTCTTCTCTCCATCAGGGATCAAATCCTTGTATGAGAACTTCCCAGAATTTAAGCAGAACAAAACACGCTTGGCTTGTTTTGGAGCGACAACACAGAAGGAAGCGGAGAAAAATGGCTTGGTAGTAGATGTTCCTGCACCTACCGTCAATGCTCCTTCAATGACTAAAGCCATCAGCGATTATATCAAAGAGGTCAACAAAAAGTAAGAAATAGCGTAAATTTCAAGCGCGGCCCACACGGTCGGGCTTTTTTTATGCAGTTCACATTTTCAAAAAACGAAAAACTCACCAGCCGAACATTGTTCGATGAGCTCTTCACGGAAGGCACTTCCTTGAAGGCTTTTCCGTTCTCTTTGAAATATATGGAAGCCCCCGTACCCGAAGGCGTGGATCGCCAAGTGGCTATTGTGGTACCCAAGCGTGGACTCAAACGCGCTGTGGATCGAAATCGCACGAAACGACAGATCCGCGAATTGTACCGTTTACACAAACACAGAATCAACAAGCCAGGGCAAAATCAAATTTGGTCGATACGCTATTTGGGCAACAGGATCAATGATTATGCGTTCTTAGAAAAAGGATTCCTCGAGTTAATTGACCTGTACAATCAAGACAACCCCCAACATGCGTAAATTTCTACTAGGCCTAACCGCCATTTCTGCGGCACTATTAATGAGCGCCTCTCAAGGCGATTCATTCGAAACCAGTAAACAGCTGGAAATCTTCACAAATGTGTTGCGAGAAGTCCAAACACAATATGTGGACGAAATAAGTCCAGAGGAGGCTGTGGGGAGTGCCATTAGGGGGATGTTAAGTCAATTAGACCCATATACTGTGTACTATCCGGAGGACCAAATTGAGGATGTACGACTGCTTCAAACTGGTGCCTATGGCGGCATTGGCTGTACCATTCAGCGCGTAGAGGACAAGATTTTTATTTCCTCCCTTCACCCTGGCGGACCGGCACACAAGGCGGGACTCCATGTTGGTGATCAAATTCGCTCCGTAAGTAATACCTCTACGACTAGCAAAACTACCTCAGAGGTTAGCACCCTTCTCAAAGGCACCCCTGGAACGGAAGTCACCTTGGAAATTGGGCGCTATAACACTCCGCCCAAAACCTACACCTTCAATAGGGCAGATATTGTACAAAACCCTGTGCCCTATTATGGACTAAGAGTAGATGGAACTGGATACATTTATTTAGATGCCTTCACTGAGCGCGCCAGTGCAGAAGTGGGCAAGGCCATTAAAGATCTCAAAGAGCAAGGGGCCAATGCATTTATTTTAGACTTGCGCGGTAACGGTGGTGGATTATTAATGGAAGCCGTAAAAATTGTAAGCTTTTTTGTGGAAACCACGGATACTGTCGTTTCTACTCGTGGGCGCGGCGGAAAAATTCAAGACGTGTACCGCACTCAGGGCCGCGACCTTTGGCCTACAGGGCCGGTGGCCGTATTGATAGACGGGTCCAGCGCTTCGGCTTCGGAGATTGTTGCAGGTGCATTACAAGATTTTGATCGTGCCGTAATACTTGGTCAACAAAGCTTTGGAAAAGGGCTTGTGCAACAGGTTCACCCGCTACCATTTGGAGCTCAAATGAAAGTCACCATTGCAAAATATTATACTCCTTCCGGACGGTGTATACAGAAAGTAAATTATGATCGTGGTGAGGATGGCGAGCGAGAACAGAAGCAAGTGAGCAAAATATTTACCACGGCCGGTGGAAGGCCGGTAGTCGATGGAGACGGTATCGCTCCAGATAGTGTTTTACAATCGCCCTATTACCCAGAAGCTGTTGCCGCATTAAATGCAAAAGCACTAGATCTAAAATTCGCCGGAAGAATTTTACCGGAATTGGACTCTAGTATTGGTGCGTCCCAATTTCGAATGAGCGAAGACCTTTGGAACTCCTTCACTTCGGTATTGGAAGAAGAGGAGTTTGAATTCACTAGCATAGGTGAGCTACAGCTGAAACGCTTGTTAGCAGATGTTCATGAGATGGACTACATCACTGAAGCGGATGTTAAAAGCTGGATGGCGGTATTGGCCGAGAGACGTGGAAAAGTTTTGGAAACCGATAAGGATGCAATCTCTGAGTACTTAGAGGATTATTTAGTCTCTAAAAAATATGGAACCGCTGGAACGTTGGAGCGCGGGCTGCAGGCCGATGAGGTGGTGATCATCGCGGCCGATATTTTGCATCAACCTAGTACTATTGAAAGACTTTTGAGCGTTAAGTAGGTGATGCAACAAAACCTATTTCGCTTCACAGGCTATGTGGCGGCTTTTCTTCTGCCCCTAGCTCTCGTATGGCTCAGCCCCATCTACGGGCTTATCGCTTGGGCTATTGGTTTCTTGGCCTTTGGAAAGTGGGCTCCTAAGATTTGGCCGATGCTCTTGTTCGCGACCTTCGTGGATTGGGAACTCATTACTGTGTATTGGAGCGACAACAGACCGGCCGGTTGGGCGGACGTTTTGATGGTCCTGCCTTTCGGGTTGATGGGCGTGCTCGTCAATGGGCTCACAGTGGAAGATCCGCAGCGCTGGGGACGCCGGTTCGCCGATGCCTTTGCGTGGGCAACCACCTTGTGCTGGACGACGATTTTTGGCTACAGTCTGGTTAAATATGGTTGGGTGAGCTACAATGATTTTGCCCTTGGCGAAAGGCTCGGCATTCACTTTCAAAGCCTGTATTTAATCATCGCGGCACTCATTTTGGAGCGCCGGATTTGGTCTGAACCTAAAGGGGTGAGTTGGGCCAGTGCCATAGCGGTGTTGTGGCTACTCGTAGGCATCATTTTCCTTAGTGCCCGCATTCATTTGTTATCCGTTCCGGTATTAATCATGGCCCGATTATTCGAGCTCTACCGCCGCAATCCATCATGGCGTAAAAACATCCTGCGGTGGGGCACCATCGCGCTGGCCGTTCTGGGCGCCATGGTCCTAACCTTGCCCGGTCCCTCGAAACGCGTAGAGGATTTAGTCAATGAATTGCGCAGCGTGGACGGCATGGTTGAAGGCAAACAGACAAACCACCGCATCTTCCTCTGGAAATACGGCGTCGAAATCATAAAAGAAGCCCCGATCCTGGGCGTAGGCAATGGCCATGGCGAGGATGTGCTGCACGAGAAATTATTGACTTGCGATGCCACGTTTTACAATAAAAAAGAGCCCTATTACCTCCACGAGTTCCGCTACGATTTCCACAATGTTTGGATTCAGAGCTGGGCCGAAGGGGGCATTATTGCCTTCCTGCTCATGGCAGGCATCTTCCTTTGGGGCTTGACCCAAAGCACCGGCAGTATGAGCTACGCTTGGATTACTCTCTTGATGAGTAGTATGACTGAAAGTTTGTTGGATAAACAGGCTGGGGTGTTCCTGTTGACGTTTATGGTGGCTTTGACCGCACTCAGCAGCCGCAAGCATCAATCCTTGAGGTAGAATCTAGGTACTCTGGGGCCAATTCCCGTAAGCACTTCATAACCAATAGTTCCCGCCGCATGGGCCAATTCATTTGCCCCTTGACTGGCACCTACAATGACCACTTCATCACCGGCCGCTACAGCAACCTCGCTCACATCCACCATCACCATGTCCATGCACACATTCCCGAGAATAGCGCAGGCTTGGCCGCCAATGATTACCTGACCTTTACCGCCGCTCAAGTAACGTGAGAGTCCATCAGCATACCCCACCGGGAGGGTCGCATAACGCATGGTACGATCCGCTACAAAGGCACGGCTATAGCCCACAGATTCGCCCGCGAGCACCTCGCCTACTTGGGAAATGCGGCACTTCCATTGCACCACTTCCTCCAATGGCTCCATACCCTCGTACGCGCCCAAACCGTAGAGCCCTATTCCCAAACGCACCATCTCATATTCCCGCTCCGGGAATCGTGCAATCCCTTGGGTATTCAAGATATGTCCAATGGCCGCCGGGTAGTACGAACGCACCTGCCCTCGCGCGGTTTCAAATCGATCAAATTGTTCCTGGGTAAAGCCATCATGCTCCGCTTTGCCCGCACTACTTAGATGCGAGAACACGCCGACGACTTCGATATTTTGATGTCGGTGCAATTCCTCCAAAACTGCGGGAAGGGCCGCGGGTGCAAAACCTAATCTGTGCATGCCCGTATCGACTTTCAAGTGGATTTTAAGTACGCTATCCGAAGCGGGTTCTTGGAGATAAGGAACTAATTGGTCCATAGAAAACAACTCCACCTCACAATCCGCCTGGGCCAAGGCCTTGAACTGCGTGGGCTCCGCATTCATCACCATGATCGGTGCTACGATCCCCTGCGCACGAAGCAACAGTGCTTCTTGGCTAAAGGCCACCCCGAGGTAATCTATATGACCGTTTTCCAACCAACGAGCCACCTCCAAAATCCCGGTCCCGTAGGCATCGGCTTTCACCATCGCCATGGTCTTGGTTGTAGCACTGAGCTTGGCGCGGAATTTTTGCAGGTTGCGTCGCATCGCCCCAAGGTTCACCTCCGCCCAGGTAGGGTGCGGCTGTTTCCTAAGCGTAGCAGCAAAACGCTCCATGCCGAAGCGGCGTTGCCCTTTGATGAGCACGGTAGTATCCGCTAAATTCAAGGCTGAAAACTCTGCAGTGAGTTGAGATAATTGGTCCTTATTCGAAATCCACCAAACCCGGTCAAACCCGTACTTTTCGACCATCTCCTTCGCAGCGTCTGTCCAAGCCGGCGCACTCAACGTGCTGAGCACAGCCCATTTTTTTGCGGTATGCTGTGTGGCCAATTCTTCCAGCGCCCAATGTAAACTCTCTAAATCCGAGCTATAGGTATCTTCCAACAAATACCCTCCGTCGCGTGCGGGCACCAAATTCATGCGCATTTCCAAAGGCTCCAAACCTGCCAATCGCGCCTTCGCAGCGCCTTCCTCCGCACCCAATAACAGGGCACCCAAGAAGGCATTCATTTTGTTCTCTATGATTTGAGGATCCTTA
>JAKMGS010000179.1 GCA_022424815.1 Schleiferiaceae bacterium
GGCCAAAGGATCTTGCGCCGAGATGCCGTCCACCAAATACTCTGTTTCGTAAACGCGTGCCCCACGAATCTGGATACCGTCCGTAGTTTTTTGGACACCTGCCTGCTGGGCTACGATATCCTCCACACCTTTGGCAACCAGCGAGCTGATTTCCTCTGAAGAAAAAGTAATAGCCGAAGAGGCTTGCTCAAGGTCTACTTGGTTCTTTCGACCCACAACAGTCACTGTATTGAGCATTTCATTTTGCTCAACCAAGGCGACGCGCAGCGGCTTGTTTTGACCTTTTTTGATCTTGACCCCATTGATTTGGGTAGGACTAAATCCAATGAATTGGACCTTAATGGTGTACGTTCCCGGTTTGATGTCTTTGATTTCAAATTCACCTGAAAAATCGGTCAACGTCTGGTAGTAGGTACCGACGATGGTCACCGAAGCATTGGGCAAAGTTTCACCAGTAGCCTTTTCAACCACTACCCCTTTGAGCACCCCTTTGTTCTGAGCAAAGGCCATCTGGCTCAAGGCGATGAAAATGAATATGTAGAACTTCCTAAAATTCATTTTCTAATACATGTTTAATGAGGTCACCGCCATTGGTAGAGTTGGACCTTGAAAATTGATGCAAGGGAACTGAGAAGAACACCTCATACACTTCACCGTTTCTCGAACGAATGGTGCCTACGGTATTGGTTCCTGTCCAACCTGCTATTTTAGTCAACTGCGCGGTGTAATAAGCATTGGCATCTGCAGCTGGGTTTACCGGAGTTACCCCTAGAACGATATTTTTTGGCCGTATCGTTGGAGCACCGCTCGTTGTATCTACAGGAACTATAGAACTGTCATTGGTTAGACGCGCTTGACCGGTAGAAGTAATGGAACCACTAACCGGATAAACGTCATTAATTGCTCCCATATCCATAGAGCTGGTAATCTGTGCGCTGGTTAATACTTTTCCTCCCCCTTGGACATACGACTGTACTGAAGGGCTGAGAATATTAAGTAAATAATCTGTTCCGCCATTGTTCGGAAACTGAGTAGCGTCCGTAAATAGAAGTACGCGCTCGTACTGTTCAAAAAGCAGCTTCATAGATGGGTTCCAATACGTAGGAATGCCAATTCCAGTAATCGCATCCATCTGAACGTAGTCATAGGCATCACCAATGGTGTCTAGCCACTCCTTATACTGCGCCCCAATGTATGCCGGTTGACTATTCAACACCAACATATCTGCAGCCTTAGCCGACCAATAGAAGGTACTCGATGTATCCACCTCCGAGTACGAACCTGCCCAGTCTTTCACACGGAGAAAAACTCTGTTGGTATCATTAGCAGCAGCGCCAGCAAGCGCAGTATCTACTAAAAATCCATTTTGATAAACGGCTGCCGAGGTACCGCTAGCATTCAGGGTAAAACTCAGCAGTCCTTGACCGAGGTCAATTTGTGCCCAAGGTCCATTGTTTAGACGTACCTCAGCCTCAACGATAGTTTCATTACCGTCGATATCCTCTGCGTCCCAGCGAAGCGTCAGGACAATCTTCGCACTATCCGGGGCAATCTCATCGGCATCAATGCGGCATGAAGGTGCAGCATTTTTCAGTGGCACCCACAACTTTGCAGGCGTAGGATCTTCCAGCCCTTCGTGATCCACTGCGCTAACCTGGATTAGAACATCCGCTGAATCTAAACCTGCATCAATCACAAACGTAAAGATGCTGTCATTGGAGCGAGTTTTTCCTGCAGGTTCGTCATTGACCTGAACGTTGAAGTAATCTATGTAGCCGTCGGCATCTGACCCGTACCAATTCAAATGCACATTCGCATTCAATCGCAGGTCCCCAGAGCGCTGGATACTATCCACACTTATGGTAGTCTCTGGCGCCAGGTTATCCACAGATCCTTGGGGCTTCTGACACCCCAAGGCTGCAAATAAAATGCTACATATGACCGCTACTTTCTTCAAGATCTATCGCTGTACAATGAAGATGATGGTTCCTGCACCTTGTACACCGCTGAATCGAGCCACATAGGTACCTTCAGCCAGTGAGGTCGTAGAAATTCTCAATGAACCTTCACTCTCGTAAGTAGCTACCTGCTGACCCAAAACATTTGCGATGGTCCAGGTACCAGCTCCTGAGCTTTCCAACTGCATCCAATCGTTTGACGGGTTTGGATAAGCTTTAAGATTTGAAGTAGCCCATTCATCTAAACCAATAGGCGATGTTGCTACCGTAATGCTATCTAGCGTTACAGAAGGGTTGATAAAGTCGTTGTTGTTTCTTGGCAACAAGCGGTAGTTGCTGAAGCCGTAGAACAAGATCCCATCGATAGCGTCAAAGGTCATTGTATTGTCCACTACGATAGGGGTAACGTCCATCTCGCCATCAATCGAAGCATACGAAGTATCCGTAACCAGCTGAACGTTCAACGAAGAATAGGCAGTAGTAGATTGACGTCCAGCCAATACACGTCCACTGCTCCATACCGGTGCAGAGGCACTATTACTTACAGCATAATCCCCGAAACCAAGATTGGTCTGACTCACATACAAAGAACCATTGTTCGGGTCCTCGTAACGTACCAACATACTCTCGTAAGGCTCCCAACCGAAGTTTGCATAGCTCGCTGAATCTGATGGATCAATGACCAAAGGTGTAATTGAACCCAAGTTGCCCGTCTTGCTCGAAGAAGTCACATTTAATCGAGTCATTCCATAAAACTCTTCTACAAATCCCGTAACCTCAACTTCTTCATTGCGGTAATAGGTGTTCAGGCCAATTCCGACACACCAGATACCCGCCCATGATGTTGCATTTTCATCTTGGATGTACAAGAAGCCTAGATCGCCAATTTTAGTCGAAGCCGTCACAATACCTTTCACAGTTACCTCAGCA
Source organism: Schleiferiaceae bacterium (assembly GCA_022424815.1). Classification (GTDB taxonomy): domain Bacteria; phylum Bacteroidota; class Bacteroidia; order Flavobacteriales; family Schleiferiaceae; genus UBA10364. The sequence goes on from JAKMGS010000179.1 coordinate 2,889, forward strand.
CCGTTCAAAGGAGAAGCGCCGTTTGAGTTGTAGGTGAACTGAATATCCGGGATGATCAAACCATTATCACGAACAGTATAGAAGTCAAAGTTTGGTGTTGCCTGATTGATCGGCTTCGAAGGCAAGTAGCTTTCGTTACCGTCGTCGTCTTTTGCATAGATGTAGTAACGCACCAACGTAC
>JAKMGS010000007.1 GCA_022424815.1 Schleiferiaceae bacterium
CCAAGGCGGTTCAACAACAACTCAAACCACGCCCAAAGCTGACCGTTTTCAAGAATTTCGGGACAGCGCATATGAATTTTGAAGGTGTCGACCTTGAATTCGTGGGGGCCCGTAAGGAGAGCTATAGCCGCAATAGTCGCAATCCTGAGGTGGCCGCTGGTAGCTTGCAGGACGACCAAAATCGTCGCGATTTCTCGGTCAATGCGATGGCTATTTGCCTGAACAAAGACCATTGGGGCGAGCTATTAGATCCATTTGGCGGCATCAAGGACATTGAGGACAAGATTCTGCGCACACCCCTTGATCCGGATCAAACATTCGACGACGATCCGCTGAGAATGATGCGTGCGGTTCGATTCGCCGCGCAGCTCAACTTTAAGGTTTCTAGCGAGGCGTTAATAAGCATTCGAAAAAATGCTGCTCGAATAAGTATTGTTGCTCCAGAACGTACAAGGCAAGAATTCAACAAAATCTTAGCCGTTCCCAAACCCAGTTACGGATTAGGCTTGCTGTTCACCAGTGGATTGCTCGAGCAAATACTACCGGAACTCTGTGCCTTGCAAGGGGTTGAGGAGGTTGAAGGACAGCTCCATAAGGACAACTTCTACCATACCCTTGAGGTCGTAGATAACCTAAGCAACACCTCTGAAGATCTATGGCTTAGATGGGCCGCATTGTTGCACGATATCGGCAAGCCACGAACCAAAAAGTTCATCAAGGGCACAGGCTGGACCTTTAGAGGCCATGAGTTTTTAGGCGGCAAGATGGTGCCCAAACTCTTCAAGCGCATGCACTTGCCTACCGACGCTCGCATGAAGTTTGTCATCAAGATGGTGCAAATGAGCTCCCGTCCTGCTGCCTTATCGGACGATGCAGTTACCGACAGCGCGCTGAGGAGATTGCTGTTTGATGCAGGAGATGATATTGAGTCATTGATGCTTTTGTGTGAAGCAGATTTGACCACTAAGAATGAAAAGAAAAAGCGCAAATACCTCCTGAATTTCAAGCATGTACGCACCAAAATCAAGGAGGTTGAGGAGCGTGATCAGATTCGAAATTTTCAGCCACCGGTCACTGGCGAGGAGATTATGGAGAAATACGGCATAGGACCATGCCGTGAAATAGGACAAATTAAAGAAGGCATCAAAGAAGCCATTTTAGAAGGTGAAATCCCGAATGAAAGGGAAGCCGCCTTGCGTAAAATGGACGAACTAGCCGCCCAATTAGGATTAGGATAAATGGAAGTTTTTCTACGTTTTATCGCCGATACCAGCGATACAGTCATTCGTGAGGTTCGCATTAAAGGAAGCGCCTCATTACTACAACTTCACGAGCAGGTCTACGCCACCTTTGGCTTAGAACCTGGGGAGATGGGAAGTTTCTACTACAGCACTGCGGATTGGGACCAAGGTGAGGAATTGCCGATGTTCAGCATGGACGATAGCAGTCCAAGTATGGAAATAATGACGGTGGCGGATTTTTTCAGCCAAACGGCACATGCTTTATACGTTTACAACTTCCTTGATATGAATATTTTCTACGTCGAGAAGGTGAAGGAAGATGAGGAAGAAGGATTTGAAGATTTTGTGGTGTTGAACGCCGTAGGAGAATTGGATAAAAAAGCTTCTAAACCAAGCGCTGATGTGGCACCAGGAATGGCCAAAGACCCTAGTCAAATGACGGAAGCGGAAATCAATGCCATGTACGGCTTAGATGATCTTGAGGGAAGTAAGGACCCTTATTCCGACGAGGAAGAAGATAGTCTCGAAGACGAGGAGTACTGTTAAATCCAATCCACTGATATCACGCGTTCCACTGGAATGGTGATGTTTCCCTTCAAATAGATGGAGCCGCCATAGTGCAGCCAAATTGTGGTCTGCACCTTGAATACATCAGAATGGGTTTGGAAGACTATATCTACCTTTTCATGGCGGATATTGCCTACATAGGTCGCAGAGTGAATGCGCTTGGCGCGCTTCAATTTTTCGGACTTCTTTGAAAGCACATCCCCAACTGGAAAATCCAAGGTGGCGGTTTCTAACCTGCTGATATCTATGGGCAGTTCTGTCATGGGTTCATGTAAGCGGTACTGATAAATTTACGAAATTTGGTTCAATTATGCGAACAACAAGCCTTAGAGAATCTTTCTACACCGTTATTTTCGAAGCCAATACGCCAGCAGGCAAAGCTTTCGATGTTGCACTTTTCGGAACCATTGGGGTGAGTGTCATTGCCATTATGCTCGAATCTGTGCCGAGTCTTGCCGCAAATGATGCTGCGCAGAATTGGTTCACGGGAATTGAGGTTATTACCACCATTTTATTTAGCATTGAATACTTGCTACGTCTTTGGTGCAGCCCTAAGCCCGCGCATTACGCCCGAAGCTTCTACGGCCTTATAGATTTGGTCAGTACCTTGCCCTTTTACCTGGCCCTACTCTTCCCTCTGACCGGAACTTTCGCCATCATCAGAGCCCTGCGCCTACTTCGAATTTTCCGAGTGCTCAAACTCAGTCGATTCCTCATTGAAGGAAACCTACTATGGCAAAGCTTACTGCGTTCCTCACGTAAGATTGCCGTATTTCTCTTCACCGTAGTTCTACTCTGCGTAGTTATGGGCACCATAATGTATACCGTGGAGGGTCCCAAGAATGGATTTACGTCCATACCGCTAAGCATTTACTGGGCCATTGTAACCTTAACCACGGTAGGATATGGAGATATTGCGCCTGGGACGGTGTTGGGCCAATTCATTGCTTCGGCCATCATGATCCTCGGTTACGCGATCATCGCTGTTCCCACGGGTATTGTGACGGTAGATCTCGCGATGAACCCTACGGATGGAAAACCTGCATTGAGATCTTGTGAAAACTGCGGACACACGAGCCCTTCCGACTATAGTTATTGCCCAGATTGCGGGACAGAATTCGCCTCAAATGGCTAAATATTTGCTGAATATTTGTGGTCCGACCGCTGTGGGTAAGACCGGTGTAGCTTTGTATTGGGCCGAGAGATTGGGGTGCCCAATTCTCTCCACAGACTCCCGCCAATGCTATAAAGAACTGGCCATCGGATCTGCGCCGCCATCGCAAGAAGAATTGGACCGAGTTCCGCACCACTTCATCGCTGACCGCAGCATTCACAACCCCATCACCGCCGGTGAGTTTGAACAGTTCGCCCTGAAAACCCTCGATACATTGTTCGAAAGCCACGACATCGTGGTTGCGGTCGGAGGCTCCGGAATGTACATAGACGCCCTTTTACACGGCCTTGATCCTTTACCCACCGATGCAACCATCAAAGCAGCCATAGAGGAAAGGGCTCGATCAGAAGGTCTCTCGACATTAAAGGAAGAGCTCGCGCGCTTAGACCCAGAACATGCCGCCAAGGTAGATATCCGCAATCCACGACGTATTATTCGTGCACTGGAGGTCATCAACATCACCGGGAAGAAGTATTCCGAACAGTTGAACAATACACCGAAAGATCGTCCGTTTGAAATTGTGAATTGGATACTAAATATGGACCGAGAAAAGCTGTACGAACGCATCAACTCCAGGGTGCACTTGATGATTTCTGCTGGCCTTGAAGAGGAAGCAAGAACATTGGAGCCGCATCAAGAACTCGTGGCCTTACAAACCGTCGGGTACCGAGAATGGTGGCCTTATTTCGAAGGCGTGTACAATCGCGTGCGTACCATAGAGCTCATTCAGCAGTACAGTCGTCGCTATGCCAAAAGACAATTGACGTATTTCAAGCGCTTCGAAAGTGCTTTATGGCTCGATCCAAACGACATTAACAGCCAAGAGGACTCTTTGCGCAAAGCGGGGGCGTTGTGAGCATGTATCTAAATCCCTTAAATCCACTGGGATTCGTTCTCGGAGTATGCTATTTATTCGGGCAGAAAATTGATCGTGCGAGGCGTTCAACTCATGCCAAACATGCCACATATCCGACCATCTGTGTAGGGAACTTTCAAGCTGGAGGCACAGGTAAAACTCCTGCTACCATTTGGGTTGCAAAGCAGTTGAAGTCTCTGGGCTATTCCCCCATAATTCTCATTCGAGGCTATAAAGGTTCGGTTAAAAAAAGTACCCTAGTACATCGCAATGATGCCCATACTTACGGGGACGAGGCTCTGTTACATGCGCAGCACTTTCCTACTGTAGTGGGTAAGAATCGTGTTGAAAGCGCACTGCTTGCCTCAACCATTCCAGGCGATAAGAAAGTATTGGTGATGGACGACGGCTTGCAGCACTATGAGCTGCTCAAAGACTTCAGTATCGTGTGTCAGAAAAGCCAACGATTTGAACTAGATCACATGTTGCCCATGGGTCGTTTGCGTGAAATTCCACACACCAACATAGACGCTATCCTTTCACAAATCAATGATGCAGGATATCACGCCACCAAATCTTGGAAAGGAATACCCGAATACACTTTTAAACGAATTACCGCTCTAGTATCTGGAAGTAAGGAGCAAGGTTTGGTCGTGTGTGGTGTAGCGAATCCGGATGATTGCCTGTACCAAATCCAAAAAGCAGGCGGATTCGTTGGAGATGAAATGAAATTTCGTGACCATAATCCTTACAGTGCGGCGGATCTCGCTCGTATTGAAAAGGCTTCTAAGAAATATGACTACCGCGTGCATTGCACAGCCAAAGATGCTGTGAAATTGGCACCCCTAATTCAGGCAGAAAAAAGCCTTATTGGGCTGAGTGTTTGGGATGTTGAAATTCAGCCTATTGGCAATGTTCAGCCACTCCTTGATGCCATGGTGGCAAAGATTGAGGAAGTGTATGAACATCGGTCACAGAAACAGGCCTAAAAAGCGTAAATTAGCGCTCTAAATTTCCCTTGGATGTCTAGTATTTACGATACATACGAACCGGTTATTGGTATTGAAGTTCACGTGCAGCTTAGCACGCAGAGCAAGGCATACTGTGGCGACGCTACCGCCTATGGTGCCTCCCCTAATACTCAGGTAAGCCCGATCAGCTTGGGCCATCCAGGTACCCTTCCAGTGTTCAACAAAGCGGTGATGAACTATGCCGTGAAGTTGGGTATTGCCTGTGATTGTACCATTCGTGAGCGCAATGAATTTGCACGCAAGAACTACTTCTATGCGGATTTGCCAAAAGGGTATCAAATTACTCAAGACACCACACCAATCTGTACCGAAGGATTTGTGCGCATCAAAGATGCCGAGGGCAATGACAAAAAAATCAATCTGACCCGTATCCACATGGAAGAGGATTCAGGCAAAAGTGTGCACGATATTGACCCGTTCAATACGCTCGTGGATCTCAACCGTGCAGGTATTCCACTACTAGAGATTGTATCGGAGCCTGAGATTAAGAACGGCGAAGAAGCTTATAGCTACTTGAGTGAGATCAGAAAATTGGTCCGTTATCTAGAAATTTCTGATGGAAATATGGAAGAAGGTTCGCTTCGTGCGGATTTGAACATATCCGTTCGCAAGAAAGGCGCGACCAAATTTGGGACGAAGGTCGAGGTGAAAAACATGAACTCGTTCCGCAACGTACAGAAAGCCATTGACTTTGAGATTATTCGTCAGATTGATTTGATTGAATCAGGCGAAGAAATTCATCAAGAAACCCGCACGTACGATGCTGCAAAGAACATCACTATTGGCCTACGTTCAAAAGAAGATGCGCACGACTACCGCTACTTCCCAGAGCCAGATTTAGTACCTGTTATTGTACCGCAAAGTTATGTGGACAGCGTGCGTGAGAACATGCCACCCCTGCCCTACGAGCTCTTTGTGAAGTACACGAAGGAATTAGGCTTAAGTGAATACGACGCCTTTGTGTTGACTGACAACAAGGCGTTCGCCCTTTACTTTGAAGAGGTGATTAAGCATACGACCAATTACAAAGGAGCAACCAACCTGCTTATTGGCCCCGTGAAATCATGGTTGAATGAACAAAGCGTTGAGATTGAAGAATTCCCAATCGCACCTGCGGTTCTGGCGAGCATTCAAACGTTGGTAGACGAAGAAAAGATTTCGATCTCTACAGCTACTCAGAAATTATTCCCTGCATTGTTGGAAGACCCGACTGCTGATGCTGCTGCACTTTGTGAGCAAAACGGATGGATCCAACAAGGCGATAGCGATCAGCTGCAAGCTTGGGTAGATCAAGCTTTGGCTGCATACCCAGAAAAGATTGAGGAATACCGTTCAGGTAAGAAAGGACTTATCGGACTCTTTATGGGTGAGGTAATGAAATACAGCCGAGGCAGTGCAGACCCTAAAAAAGCAAGCGCCCTGTTGCGCGAGAAGTTGGATGCGTAAACTCTTAGTTTTGATATCAGCAGTTTCATTGTTTGCGAGCTGTGAAAGCTGGACAGGATCCGGTGGTGGCCCAAAAGATACTGTTACTAAAATTAGTTTTGGCTTTGATATCAAAGGACGGTATGCCGTTCAGATGCGTGATGGCAATGGCAAAATGATGTCCATCGATACTCTAGAAATTGTTGGCTTCGATGAGTTCACTATTTCTTTTGATACTATTAGAACGTTGAGTTTCGTTCCTTTAGACGGTGATTTGCCAGTCGTTCATGCCGTGATTGGACCTGGTACCAAAGTCTTACAAATTGATCAAGCAGGATTTATATCCGGAGATGCAGAGAACAATTGGCTCGGGGAGCAGCGCAGAATGCAACATGAGTTAATCGCATTGTCCGACAGTTTGGACCGCATCAAGTCTACATATTCCGACAGCAGCACGTTCAAAGGTCTAGACATACTTGACACCGTATTTTTCCAATACGCCGACTCCTATCGGCAGAGAATTTTAGATTCATTGGAAATATCTCCTAATAAGATTTCAAATCTATTGACCATTTACCATCGCATCGGGCAAAGCCCTGTGCTAGACTATATGTACGATAGAGACGTGCTACGCAATTTGCAAGGTGTCTTATTAGAACAATATCCTAATTCTCCAGATGTGAAGGCATTCGACCGTTGGATGTACGAGTTTGAGGAGCGGTACCAATTCACTCTTAAAGTGCAAGAGGCCGCTCAAAAATTCCAACCAGGTCACCCCTTTCCAGAACTCAGGCTGGAAACTCCTGAAGGCAATGAAGTAGTTATTCAAAAGAATGGCTTAAACGATCATGTGGTGGCTATCTGGGCATCTTGGTGTCCTACTTGCCGAAACGAATTGGCCGGAATGAGCCGTACAACTTCCATGGAAAATTGGTTGTGTTTATCTATTGATGGCTTGCCTGAGCAACGCAGTCCATTGGCTGACTGGTACAATGCCATTCAAAGCGACAACTTAAAAGGCACCCATCTCAGTGACTTGCGAGGAGCGGAAAGTAGCATCATCACAGGGCTAGGAATTCAAAACCTGCCTGTGTATTTCAGAGTTCAGGACGGGATCATTACCCAGCGAATGAGTTCTGTCGCAGACTTGAATTAATCCTTCTTCTCCAATACTAAACGAATATGCGCCAAGTGGTGTTGGCAGTGCCAAGCATATAATTGGACACTCTCCTTCATGGAATATAATTTCTCATCTTCCATGTGATAATAGGATTTTTCCCAGCCCAGATCCGTAATTCCATTGAGGAAGCTTACCCATTTCTCGTGGAGACTCGCCAACAGGATAACGCTTAAGAAAGGATCTGCAGAATAATCTGGCAACATTGCATATAGGTTTTGAGGATAACCGGTCACCTTCGCAGGTTCTGCCGAAGTGACTGCCAAACGTTGTCTGTTGAAGCCATTCATATGGGAATCTGCTAGATGATGTACCACCTGACGAACGGTCCAACCGCCTTCTCTATACGGCATGTCCCACTGCTCCTCTGTCAAGGATTTGGCGAACTCCATCAACTGCTTAGGCATACGGCCAATGACAGCGATACAGCCTTCAATACGAGCATCTTCTGGTTGCTCCTCAATACTAGGTTTCCCGATCGGGTATTTCAAAAACTCTATATCCATACGGCAAAAATAGGCACAAAAAAAGGCCCCGCCGAGGGCGGGGCCTTAAGTATTGTATTCTAATTCTATTAGTGAACGATCATCAATCGTGTGAAGCTCGCTGGTACAGTCGGTACACCTACGATGTACAACCCGTTGCCCAATGTGCTCACATTAACCTCAATGCGCTGAACGCCATTCGAAGTAGCTGTGTAAGGCATTGTAGTTACCACGCGACCGTTGAGATCAAGCACTTGGATGGTGTGATCTCCAGCGGCCAATTCGATTTCCATCGTAGTCTTATCATCCGCCGGGTTCGGGAACAGCTTCAACGATTGGTCAACAGGTCCTTCCAAATCGCGCTCTGAAATGCCCAATTGACGAGTCGTTTGAAGTGTAGTCGTTTGGAAAGTACCACGACCGAATGTACCTGCGAAGATATCTCCCTCTAGTACATCCATATCGTTGGTTGAGCTCTTGTTCGTTCTGTACTGCTTCAATGTGAATACAGGCACACGAGCCAAACCACTATTGTCCGCACCCCACTGTGGTTGCGTAGTATTGATGTTCTGTGTAGAGAAGATACCGAACTCAGTACCGATGATGGCATAGTTTGAGTTGCCTTTATCGAATGTCGCTGCATATACTGGGAAGTTACCCAAGTTGCCATCCTTCACAACAAAAGTCGGTGAAGCATCCGTGGCGTTAGAACTGTAGTATACGTAGTTCGAGTTGTTGTAGTTACCTAAGGTTACCAGTACACGGTCGTTGTCGTTTGGATCTACAGCAATGCTCGTCACATTTCTACCGAAATAGTTGTCTACCAAATCAACAGAAACTGCAGTAGCACCGCTATCAAGGTCCGCAGTTCCGTAAGAACGTGCGCCTTGCAATCCTGAGATTCTGTACAATCTACCTGAGCTTGTACCCGCCCAAATGTAATTACCATCGGCACTTACCTCTAGTGATTGAACTGTACCTGTAATGCTTGCAAGCTTCCACCATTCTGGAGTATCCATGAAATCCAGCGCACCGCGCGTCATCCAAATAGAACCACTAAAGCCCACAACAAACATGCTGCTCACTGGATCTTGAATGGTAATGCTATCACCCATGCCCATAGCATTTGGCAAGGTGTATTTAAATGGCAATCCGCTGGTATTAGAACCTGCAACAATCTCAGCACCTGAATCATAGCTTAGGTCTACCATCGCTACTATCTCAGCAGCAGGGCTAGAATTAAATACTACGGTAAACTCACCAGTAGTAGTGTTGAAGTTCCCTGATCCGTCTCCGCTCAAGTTTCCACTGGCATCCGATACCACCAACATGTTTCCACTTTGCACCTTGAAGGTAGAAGCAATCAAGTTGGCCGAAGCTTGCATAGGAACAATCTTCGAAGTGAACGTATCCTGTCCTGCATTGGCAAAACCAAGTGAACGAACGGCCTGCTCCACTTTGAATTCAACTGAATCCTGACTCAAAGCATCAGCGCTGTTCTCGTACAAGTAGAATGGCGTCATCCAAGAACCAATTCCTTGAGAGGAACGGCTGTCCCAGAAAGAAGAAAACGATTGACCCTTGTTCTCACTACGACCAATACGGCCTTGCTGGTATTCTGTAAAGTAGATTTTCGGTACCAACCAAGAAACAGCAGAAAAACCACCATCACCAGAGAAACCATCAACAGCACCTAGTGCACGACCCTCGTTCGGAGTATTTCCTGAACCGTCCATGACCCAGCTGCCGTTATCCTGTGTACCACCCACTACATAACGATCAGAAGAAATACCGATGTTGTAGAACTGAGTAGTTGCATAATTCTTATTCAATGTCTGCCAAGTATCGCCTCCATTGTTAGAGAAGTAGATACCACCATCATTGACCATATATACTTTTGAGCTATCCGTTGGATGCCATACAACGTCGTGGTTGTCCGCGTGGATATTGTAAGGACCGAAACCGTTTACTTGGTTCCAACCTTGTCCTTGTTCCCATTCCCAAACGGTAATACCACCGACGATGACGCGGTTTTTATTGCTAGGATCAACCCCTACTGCCAAATCGTATTCTCCTTGACATTGTGAGCTACAGAAAGGATCGAAGTAGGTGGATTTCTGACCAATTTTAGTCCAGGTATCACCGCCGTTAGTAGTACGGTACACACCAGCCAAAGCATTTCCTGAAGTGATTTGAACCACGTAGACGTAATCTGCATCATCAGAGGCAGAGGCAAACATTATACGACCTCCACTGCGTGGCAATCCTGTAGAACCTGCGCTAGACTTCGAGATCTCAGTCCATGTTGATCCGGCGTCGGTGCTCTTCATTACTCGGCCCCCTAAGGTTCCCCAAATATTGCCACCAGCGTCCATATGGATGTCCCAACAAGTTCCGTTTGAACCGATCTGACCTTGCAATGGATTGGTCCAAGCTGATCCTCCGTTAGTAGTCATGCGAATTCCGGAAGAGGTGGCCGCATAGACTTTGTCGTTATTATCTGGATCACAGACGATGGCACCAATACTGCTCAACGTCGAAGTATTTGAAAGCTGAGTGAACGAGTTATCGTTCGCACCTTTCTTAAAGATACCAGCACCTGGGAACCCAGAAGAAGTAGATGCGCCATATCCAGTGGTCCAAGTATTATATAGTCCTTCACCCGTTCCGTAGTATACATCGCCATTCTTACTGTAGGCAACGGTCATCACGGCTAGGTTCTCTTGATCTGGATTCACTTCCAACCAGCTCAAACCGCCGTTGTTGGAGAAATACAAACCACCGCTGACCGAACCCACATACATTTCTGAAGGATTGGCAGGGTTGATCGCCAAACCACGGGTTCTACCCCCACGGTTGTTTGGACCACGCTCTGCCCAGTTCAAACCGATGGAGCTCTCTGGCATGTTCGCCAAGCTCTCGATAGCGCTTTGGATATCTTCTTGGGTTACTTCACCAGTAATCTGGTTGGCACGCAGGCTGTGCAAGTATGCAGCAGCTCCAGCAGCACTCTGCTCTTCCACTTGACGTGGAGTGTACTGCGCTTTTTTAGGAAGCGCGGTAATTACGGCGGCGGCTAAAACTGTGCCCGCGAGGGCGAATCGTAATCCTTGTTTCATAGGGTGTGATTAACTCTGTTTTCTTAAAGCATTAAAAATAGGGCGCAACATTCATCCTCGCAAGACCTACGCGATGTGCTTTTCAGCGTGATATGAACTGCGCACTAAGGGGCCACTTTCCACAAATTTGAAGCCCATTTCTAGACCAATTTCTTCCAGCTCCTTAAACACCTCCGGGGTAATAAACTCAACCACAGGTAAATGGCGTTTTGTAGGCTGTAGGTACTGGCCTAGTGTTATAATATCAACATCGGCCTCACGCAATTCGCGCATGGCCTCTATTACTTCTTCCTTGGTTTCGCCCAAACCTAGCATGATACCGCTTTTCGTGCGACGGATACCCTGTTCCTTCAAGTATCTTAGGACCATGAGTGAACGGTCAAATTGGGCCTGGATTCTCACCTTTCTCGTCAAACGACGAACGGTCTCCATGTTGTGACTGACGATCTCTGGGTTCGCCTCAATAATGCGATCCACATTGTGCAACTCCCCCTTAAAGTCTGGAATCAACGTCTCCATCGTGGTCTCAGGGCTAATGCGACGAATGGCCCGTACCGTTTCAGCCCAAATAATAGAACCGCCATCAGCCAAATCATCTCTATCCACCGAAGTCAACACGGCATGCTTGATTTTCATCAACTTCACACTGCGCGCTACTTTCTCCGGCTCCTCCCAATCTACATTCAAAGGACGTCCTGTTGCCACATTACAAAAGCCACAAGAACGGGTACAAATGTTTCCAAGGATCATGAACGTTGCCGTCCCTGCACCCCAACATTCGCCCATATTCGGACAATGACCACTTTCACAAATGGTATGTAGCTTGTACTTGTCCACAAGACCCCGTACCTGCTTGTAATTCTCACCAGTGGGCAGTTTTACACGCAGCCATTTAGGCTTTTGAACGCGCTCTTTGGTTATTTTCTCAGTTGTGTTGGTTGGATTGTCGACCATATCTTTCTAACGCACTTGGACGTTTTTAGTTCGCTAGTTTTTCATCTCTTTTCGCCACTCTTCAACCGTCGTTTCGCTTACCCTGTGGTGGGAACCGTGCGCCATTACTTTGCCGTCCACGAGCATAATCAGCTGCGGGCTTTCGTGCCGCACGTTGAGCTCTTCTGCTATGGCCATAGACAGGCTTCGCTGGGCAACAACGTCAATATATACCCACAGTTCGTTCTTAGCTGGATCCACCATTAAAAGGCGCTTCATCGCAAACAAACTCACACTACAACGAGTGCTGTGTTTGTAGATAAAGGTGGTCCCTTTAAAACGCAGAATACCCGCAACTTCTTCCAAAGACTGCGGGTGTACAAACGGAAATTCCGTGCTCCTAGTCGAGCTTTTATCCCTGTTGCGCTGGAACCTCAACATAAGAATAAGCCGGGCATTTTTCTGCCGTTCCACATGAAGAGAGCGCTAAAAAGGCGGCTGCTACTGCAGCCAAAGTCAATACTTTTTTCATCGTTGCGACGATTGAGAATCGTTAATTTGCGTGATGTAAAAATAACGCACAAGACGCAAAGTTGTTGCCGAATGTCCACATTCCTTTCCACAATTGATATTCCACATTGGCGCATCCTCTTCGAGAGGGTGCAAAAAGAGGCCTATTGGAAGGAGTTGATGAACCAATTATCTCACGAGGCCCAACATCACACCCTACACCCACCCACAGGCCAAATATTTACTGCGCTCGAGCTATGTCCCGCCCAACAAACCAAATGCATCATTGTGGGCCAGGACCCGTACCACGGCCCCGGACAGGCCCATGGCCTTTCTTTCAGTGTCCCGAATGGGCAAAAAATCCCACCCTCTCTTCGCAATATCTTTAAAGAGTACCAGAGTGATCTTGGGTTTGAGGAGCCGGGCGGGGGTTCGTTGGAAGCTTGGGCGATAGAGGGGGTTTTATTGCTCAACGCAGTCCTCACCGTGCGGGACGGAGCGCCCGGCTCCCATCAACATTGGGGCTGGGAGAAGTTCACAATAGCAGCCATTCGTTTCGCGTTGGAGCAAAGCCCCAATGCTGGATTTATTTGTTTTGGGAAACCTGCGGAGAAATTGGTTCAGGAGGCTTTGGAGGGGCTTGACGCGAGGCCGGTGGTCATCGCTACCCCACACCCCTCACCACTGAGCGCCTATCGTGGATTTTTTGGCAGTAAACCCTTCACAACTTTTAATAATAAACAGCTTGAAAAGGGGCGAGAAATTGTAAATTGGAGATTGCCTTATACCTTCCAGCAAAGGTTGTTTTAGCAAGCTTAGATTCACCCTATACGTTTTAAATTATGGAGATAATTTTTGTCATTCTATTTGCCATAGCACTAGTATTAATCATTTATATCGCCTTGAAGCTAAAGCGTGATCAAACCTCTAGTGAAGGTATTCAAGATGTACCAGAATGGGCGAGTCAACAGTTAAATGAAAATAAAATAGCCATTCAATCTCTAACTGCAGAGCTAGAAGAAACAAAAACAGCTTTAACTCAATGCCAAGTAAGTGCTGCAACACAAAAAGCCACATTGGAAAGTGAACTCATTGCTTCAAAAATCAAGTTAGAGGATGTATTAAAACTTCATGAACAGCAAAAGCAAGAAGCAGAACAAGCCAAAGATGCTATGCGAAATGAGTTTAAGGTATTAGCTCAAAACATATTAGAAGAAAAATCAAAGCAATTCAAATCCACAAATTCACAAGAACTAGATAAACTATTAGCTCCATTCAAGCAGAAGTTGGAAGATTTCGAAAAAGCGGTGAAAGACAATCATCAAGAAGAGGTGAAATCAACGACTGCAATGATGGAGCATATTAAAGCTCTGCAGCAAATGAATAGTAACCTTACTGAGCAAGCCAATGGTTTGGTGAAAGCGCTGCGAGGAGATAATAAAACTCAAGGAAATTGGGGCGAGTTTGTTCTAGAAAAAGCACTGGAAATGAGTGGCTTGACGAAAGACAAGGAGTATTCAGTACAAAATAGTTCTACCACTTCTTCTGGAAAGCGATTGCAACCTGATGTTATCATCCATCTGCCCGAAAATAAAAAGATTATTATTGATTCGAAAGTATCACTTGTGGCATGGGAGGCCTACACGAATTCCGATGATAACCAGGAAGCTCAGAACAATATGAAAGCTCTTGTAACTAGCCTACAGAATCACATTAAAGGTCTAAGCGATAAAGATTATACTCAGTTATATGGAGTGGATACACCTGAATTCGTGCTCCTCTTTATACCGGTAGAAGCCGCTTTCATGGAAGTCACGAAATATGACCAAGAGCTCTATGAATATGCGTTTTCTAGGCGAATCATCCTTGTGAGTACTTCCACCTTGTTAGCAACATTAAAAACTATTGCTATGGCTTGGAGACAGGAAAAACAAGCCAGAAACGTAATTGAAATTGCTGATGCTGGAGGCAAGTTATATGATAAGTTTGTTGGGTTGATAAATGATATTGAGAAACTCGGAAATCAATTCACTACCGCCCAAAATACTTATAACGACACCATGACGAAGTTAAAAGGAAGAGGCGGATTAATTATGCAGGTTGAGCGCCTGAAAACCTTAGGGAGTAAAACCAAAAAAAGCTTGGACCAAGATCTCTTGGCAGAAGCTTCTTTGAGTGAAATAATTGAGGAAGACATCGACTTATCACTAAATGAAAATAACTCGGAAGAGTAATATGGAAAAGGACCAATTAATCTATGGGCTACGTCCCATTTTACAAGCACTTCAGGACAACCAAACCCTGGGGAATGTATTTCTTCAAAAAGGAATTGGCGGCGCGCTCTATACCCAACTAGAGGGAGAGCTGCGTTCAGCAGGCATCGCACCGAAATATGTACCGGTGGAAAAGCTAAACCGCCTGACCCCTGGAAACCACCAAGGTGCCGTGGCCTATCTCAGCCCCATTGAGTTTCAGGATTTGGAAACAACCATCATGCAAGTCATTGAAAGCGGTCGCAAGCCTTTGATCCTAGCGCTGGACCGCATTACCGATGTACGCAACTTTGGCGCTATAGCACGTACTGCCGAGAGTGCCGGTGTTCATGCTATCGTCATTCCTAAAAACGACAGCGCTCCTGTAAACTCGGATGCCATTCGCACCTCAACCGGGGCGCTCTTGGAACTGCCTGTTTGTAAAGTGGGACACATGAAAGATGCAGTCTTTTTAGCGCAAAGTCTTGGACTAAAGATCATCGCAGGAACGGAAAAATCGGTAGACGATATTTATGCTGCGCCTTTTAACGAAGGGTGTATGCTAATCATGGGGAACGAAGAAACAGGCGTACACAAGAGCCTATTACAATTGGCTGATCACAAAGCTAAAATCCCTATGATGGGCACGATCAATAGTTTGAACGTGAGTGTAGCCACCGGAATCTTATTGTACGAAGCCGTTAGACAAAGACAATGATGAAACGAATTGGACTCCTAGCACTACTCCTACTCAGCGTTGGCGCCAAGGGCCAATTCAATTGTCAATCGACCAAACACGCGCCGGCCACGTTCCAAATGAC
Source organism: Schleiferiaceae bacterium (assembly GCA_022424815.1). Lineage (GTDB taxonomy): Bacteria > Bacteroidota > Bacteroidia > Flavobacteriales > Schleiferiaceae > UBA10364. Next base: position 15,592 of record JAKMGS010000007.1, read on the forward strand.
GGCGCCCATCGATTATAATTCTCGATCGGACACCGCCGATCTCGTGGAGCTGAACCTCTACTTGAACACCACGGATTTCGCGAATAAGCAACTGAGCGGAATTGCCCAATACCAGATCGGTGCCGAAATCAACTTTACCTCGTTGCGCTTCGACCTGCTCGGATTCACCGTTGATAGTGTCGTGAGTCCCACCGGCCCCTTGAGCTTCACACAAAGCGCCGAACATGTAACCGTTCACCAGAGCGCCTATGCAGGTGCCATGTTGCATTGGACCTTCTATTACCACGGCACCACCACTAAAGATGCGAGCGGATGGGGCGGCATCCACCATGATGGGGCCTACGAATACAACTTAGGCGTAGGCTTCGCCGCCAACCCCCATGCATATGGCCGCAGTCTCTTCCCTTGTTTCGACAACTTTATTGAAAAATGTACCATCGAAGAGATGCACATTACCACCCTTCCTGGCAAAGTCGGGGTAAGCAATGGCATCTTTGATCGTTTAGATACCTTGAGCAATGGAAACCTTACTTGGGTGTGGAAAGGAATCGCTCCCTTGCGTTCGTATTTGGTGAGCATGGCCGTTTCTGATTACCACAAACAAAGCTGGACGCATGCCGGAAAAACCTTCGAACTCTACGGTCGCGCGCAGGACACCGCCAATATGACCGCAGGCTTTGTGCACCTCAATGATATCTATGATGCCTTTGTCGAAGAGTTTGGACCGTATGTATTCGAGAAAGTTGGGTATGCCATGACCATCACAGGCGCGATGGAGCATGCGGGAATGATTCATTTACCTCGCACCTTGGCCAATGCCAACCTCAGCGGGGAGGATATCATCGCCCATGAGTTGGCCCATATGTGGTTTGGAAATGCAGTGACGACCAAAACTGCACAAGATATGTGGATCAACGAAGGCTTTGCGGAATTTGGCTCGCACTTCTACGAGGAGAAAGTCTATGGACGCCCGCAGTATGTGAAAACTGTACAAAACAACCAAGCCCTCGTCCTAAAGCAAGCTGCGCAAAGCGACGGTGGCCACCTCGCCCTCAGTGGGGTAAACCAGAACCAAACCTATGGCACCCACACCTATCAGAAAGGTGCTATGGTCGCCCACAACCTTCGCGAGTTTTTGGGAGATAGCTTGTTCAGCCATGCCGTAAAACAACTCATCGCCACCAACACCTTCGGAAACTACGACGCAAACAGTTTCAAGGAGTCCTTTGAAAACTCTACGGGGGTAGATTTGGATGATTTTTGGAACGATTGGATCTATAATCCTGGATATCATGGCGTGCACGCGGAATTGACCTACGGGAATAATGCGAATTGGGCCTCCAACCAAAAAAGCGTGCAACTGCACCACCTAAGTGCACATGTTCCAAACACCTACAGTGCCTCACAAAACACCACTCCGGTGAATCTCTACAAGCACAGCTATAACAACGGCTACCTCGGCAAGGTGGGCCTCGCCACCTCCGAGGATTTTCCAGCAGCCTCCTCTAACGGCACCTACTACACCGGTGCCATAGACCTTGGCGCAGGGAGCGATTATTGGATTTCCGTAAATGATAGCGCCGAAAGCTCGGGCACCTCGGTATATGATTCCTTCAAATGGTCGGATCTAAACGGCACCACTACCCTGCCGCGTACCGGTGTAAAAATCACTCCCGCCTCAACTAATAATGGGCTTCACGGGACCTTTTATGTATGGCATCACATTGTAGAAGGATTGTATCCTGATGGGGTAACGACGAGCAAGGACCATTTCTACTTCATTGGGTACGAAGGCGCGCACGACCCACCCGTTTCCTTCAACACCGCCCTGCCTTTCGAGGTTACTTTCCAATACAATACCAACGCCAACAATGGAGGCCTGGATGCTGATTTGAAAGGCCAACCAGGCAATCAAATGACTGTGGGTCATTCCAATAGCATGCGCTGGATGACCGGTGCTGTGATGAATGGTGTGAGCAATCAGACTTTAGGCAACTTCGGTATAGGCAATCTTACCTTCACCCCGCAACATTTGGCACGTTACTACTTCATCATGAATACCGCCAATATTGGCCTAGAGGAAGGCAGCATCAATGGTTTGAACATCTTCCCTAACCCTACCAACGGCATTTTGAAGATTGAAACTAATAGTGCTACTAGCAATCTTGAGTACCAAATCAGTGATGTACAAGGAAAAATTGTAGCTCAAGGCACCCTCGCGCAAACCAACGGCACGAGTGAATTGAGACTGCCAGAACACTGTAGTGCAGGGACTTACCTATTCATCTGTGAGGCAGGCACTACGAAATTTACGCTGCAATAATTACTTGAGCACCAGCATGACCGGACAGTGGTCGCTACCCATCACCTCGTTCAAGATTTGTGAATCCTGTACTTGGTCCATGAATCCAGCACTGACCATAAAGTAATCCAAGCGCCAGCCCACGTTTTTAGAGCGCGCACCGCCGCGGTAGCTCCACCAGCTGTACTTCACCGTATCTGGATACAACGCTCGGAAAGTATCTACAAAACCAGCCTCAATCATCGTGGTCATGCCGTCGATCTCAGCCTGTGTGTAGCCTGGTGTTTTGTTGTAATTCGATTTTGGATTCTTCAAGTCTATCTCCTGATGTGCCACATTCAAATCGCCACAAACCACGACCGGTTTTTTCTTCTCTAACTTCTTTAGATACGCCAAGAATGCAACGTCCCATTCCTGGGTGCGGTAATCCAAACGCTTAAGACCCGAGCTAGAATTTGGCACATAGGTGGTCACATAGTAAAAGTCCTCGTATTCTGCGGTAATGGCACGACCTTCATTATCGTGCTCCGCAATGCCAATGCCCATGGTCACCGAAAGAGGCTCAGTCTTGGAAAGAATGGCCGTTCCACTGTACCCTTTCTTTTCCGCGCTAAAGGCATAAATATGATAGCCCTTCAACTCCGCCAACGCTTCCTTCACCTGCTCCGGCGTAGCCTTAGTCTCCTGCAATCCCACGACATCACAGTCCAATTCGTGCAGGTCTTCAATTAAAGTTTTTCCAGCTGCGGCACGTACGCCATTGACATTAAACGAGAGTAATTTCATTTACATATTTCTTCTATACTGTCCGCCAACTTCGAACAGTGCATTGGTAATCTGTCCCAGTGAGCAATGCTTCGCCGCCTCCATCAGAACCTCGAAAATATTCTCATTCTGAATCGCAGCCTCCTGAATTTGCTGCAACCCTTCCTCCGCTCTCGCGGCCTTACTCTGGTGCAGTGCTTCAAGCATGGCAATCTGGTATTCTTTTTCTTCTACGGTGGCACGAATAACCTCCGCAGGAATAATGGTTGGGGAACCCTTTTTGTTCAAGAAAGTATTCACTCCAATAATTGGGAACTCCCCAGTATGCTTCAACATCTCATAGTGCAAGCTCTCCTCTTGGATCTTTCCACGCTGGTACATAGTCTCCATGGCACCTAGGACGCCGCCGCGCTCGGTAATGCGGTCAAACTCCTGCAAAACTGCCTCCTCGACCAAATCCGTCAATTCCTCGATAATGAACGCACCCTGAATAGGGTTCTCGTTCTTCGCCAAGCCCAATTCCTTGTTGATGATCAACTGGATGGCCATCGCGCGGCGCACACTCTCCTCTGTTGGCGTAGTAATCGCCTCGTCATAGGCATTCGTGTGTAGCGAATTACAGTTATCGTAAATGGCATACAACGCTTGAAGTGTCGTACGGATATCGTTGAAATCAATCTCTTGGGCGTGCAAACTGCGGCCCGAAGTCTGAATGTGGTACTTCAACATTTGTGAGCGCGCATCGGCCCCATACTTGTTCTTCATAGCATTGGCCCAGATACGGCGCGCCACTCGACCTATGACCGCATATTCCGGATCAATTCCATTCGAGAAGAAGAAGCTCAAGTTTGGTGCGAACTTATTGATGTCCATACCACGGCTCAAATAGTACTCTACATAGGTAAAGCCGTTGGCCAAAGTGAAGGCCAACTGCGTGATAGGATTGGCCCCGGCTTCGGCAATATGATACCCAGAGATACTTACACTGTAGAAGTTGCGCACTTGCCAATCGATAAAGTAACTCTGAACATCACCCATCAAACGCAGGGCAAATTCTGTCGAGAAAATACACGTATTCTGCGCCTGGTCCTCTTTAAGAATATCCGCTTGAACCGTGCCGCGCACAGTATTCAACGTTCTGGTCTTGATCTCTCTATAGGTTTTGGCGTCAAGAACCTCATCACCTGTGACTCCAAGTAGGAGTAATCCAAGGCCATCATTGCCTTCGGGCAGCTCTCCTTGATACGCTGGGCGGACAATACCGCGGTCGTCGTATTTAGCTTTCTTTACGGCCTCCACCTTAGACTCCAAACCGTGCTCTTTGATGTAGATCTCACACTCCTGATCCACAGCAGCATTCATGAAATAGGCCAAGAGCATTGGTGCCGGACCGTTAATGGTCATCGAAACCGATGTTGTTGCATCAGTGAGTCGGAAACCGCTGTAAAGCTTCTTTGCATCGTCTAGACAACATATGCTTACCCCAGAGTTACCAATCTTCCCATAGATATCTGGGCGTCGATCTGGATCATTACCATAGAGCGTAACACTATCAAAGGCCGTCGAAAGTCGTTTGGCCGGCATTCCTAAACTCACGTAATGGAAACGTTTGTTCGTGCGTTCTGGACCGCCTTCCCCAGCAAACATTCGAGTCGGGTCCTCGCCTTCACGCTTGAATGGATAGATACCCGCAGTATATGGGTATTCACCTGGTACATTTTCTAGCAACAACCAACGAAGAATATCTCCCCAGCTGCGGTATTTAGGCAATGCCACTTTTGGAATCTGTGTATGAGATAAACTCTCCGTGTGTGTTTTGATGTTGATGTCCTTGCCGCGAACTTGGAAGGTATACACAGGATCCTTGTAGCGCTTGACCGTTTGTTCCCACTGCTGAAGCTTTTCCCAATTATGCGGATCTAGGTCCATTTTTATGCGGTCAAAGCTCGCTTGCAGTTGGTCTTTGAGCTCCTGATCCTCTAATGTCTCAATAGATCGGTGCAAGGCGTATAGTTTGTCTGCCACCTCAATCTGAGCGCTTATTTGCTCGCGGTGAATGCCGTGACTCTCAGAAATCTCACTGAGATAACGCGTACGTTTCGGCGGGATGATGAATATTTTCTCGCTCATCTCACCAGTGATCGTAAAGCTGCTTTCAAACCCGGCGTTTGCTTTGGTATTGAGCATTTCAATGATGGCCTTGTATAGTGAATTTGTCCCTGGATCGTTGAACTGACTCGCGATGGTACCAAAGACCGGCATGCTTTCGGGATCTGCCTCCCAGAGATTGTGATTACGCTGGTATTGCTTTTTGACGTCTCGCAGGGCATCCAAGGCGCCGCGTTTGTCGAATTTGTTCAAGGCAATAAGGTCGGCAAAATCCAACATGTCGATCTTCTCGAGTTGCGTCGCGGCGCCATATTCCGGTGTCATCACGTACAAGCTCGCATCGCTGTGATCTAGAATTTCTGTATCGCTCTGCCCGATGCCCGAAGTTTCAAGAATAATAAGGTCGAATCCGGCCACTTTCAAAATATCCAACGCATTCTGCACATGAGCACTGAGGGCCAAATTTGCTTGGCGTGTGGCCAGGGAACGCATAAATACATTACCGTGTTTGATGGCGTTCATGCGAATGCGGTCGCCCAACAAGGCACCGCCGGTCTTTCTCTTCGAAGGATCTACTGATACTACGGCAATACGCTTGGCATTGAAATCCATAGTGAAGCGTCGAACCAGCTCGTCCACCATGGAACTTTTCCCTGCACCGCCCGTCCCCGTGATACCGAGAATAGGCGTTTTTTTAGTTGCGGCTTTGGCGGTAATCTGATCTATTTCATTTGCGTGTTGTTCACCACAATTTTCCGCGGCACTGATCCAACGCGCAATGGTAGGATTATTCGCCCCCGTCAATTCCGCAACGCTCCCTGGAAGGGTTTCTCCGACCAAAAAGTCCGATTTCTCCACAAGGTCGTTGATCATGCCCTGCAAGCCCATCTTACGGCCATCGTCCGGATGGTAAAGTCGCGTGATGCCGTAAGCGTAGAGTTCATCAATTTCTTCCGGCAAGATGGTACCTCCACCCCCACCAAAAATCTTGATGTGGCCTGCGCCTTTTTCTTGCAACAGGTCGTACATGTATTTGAAGTACTCGATATGCCCGCCTTGGTAAGAGGTCATGGCAATGGCATTGGCATCTTCCTGAATGGCAGTATTTACTACCTCCTCGACGGAGCGGTCGTGGCCTAGGTGAATGACCTCACAACCGGTACTTTGGATGATGCGACGCATGATGTTAATGGCCGCGTCGTGGCCGTCAAAAAGTGATGCCGCGGTGACAATGCGTACTTTGTGTTTCGGTACGTATGGTGCGGGGTTCTCCATAGTTCTGTGATGTATTTGGGAGCATAAAGATACGGCAGAATTGGCCAATGATTCTTTTCATTATCTTCACGGCAAACCCAAAATTATGAAGCCACTTCGCTCCTTACTTTTCTACGTGCCTATCCTCTTGGTATTGATCGTCGATCCTTCCAGTCAAGATATAGGTCTCTGGGTCCGATTCGCTTCTGCCTCACTCCTCGGATTAGCAGGCATTTACTTCTACCGCAACGAGATGAAAAGCGGGTTCACCAGCTTGTCCCTGATGACCATAGCGCTGGTACTTTCGGTGATTAAAATTGGCCAAGTATCTGCGCCCAGTGAGCTCTATGGGTTCGTGGCACGCATCTCCTTCCTCGCCGCTTGGATGCTCATCGCTAAAGCTGCCTTCGAAAAGAACAAAACCAACGCCCTCCAAGCCCTAGGAATGGGGAGCCAAGTAGCCTTGATTATCGCCTCCCTCAGCATCCTGCCATCCCTCGCGGAGGCCTACCAAGAAAACAATATTTACCTGGCCAACGGCCCACTGTTCACGCACAAAAACTACGCCGCTGCCACCTTGCTGCTGCTGCTTCCCTTAAGCTTCTTAGGTACGTTTGAAGGCTCAGCAGGCAAATGGGTACGCATCGCAGCCCTTGCCCTCGCAGGCATCGCTGTACTCCTACTCCGCACTCGTGGGGTTTGGTTAGGCGGCCTCGCCATGGCCGTGGTAGCCACCGCACATTACATCATGCAGGGCAACGCCAAACTCAGAAACAACGGCCTCATAGCTCTTGCCATTCTTGTGGTGGGCATCGGAGGCGCTGTAGCCGGCGGCGGCAGCGAAAAGATTTTGAACAGCGATACCATTCAAAGCCGTTTACACTATTGGAATGCCTCCTGGGAAATGTTCTTAGACAAGCCCATCAGTGGTGTGGGTGGCGGCCAGTGGAAGATTGAATACCCTGCTCAAGGACTCAGAGGCACCAACGAAAGTGTCATGAACGGGGTGACCAATATTTTGCGTCCGCACAACGACCTGCTTTGGATGCTCAGTGAAACAGGAATCTTCGGCGGCGTTCTCTTTGTCGGCATTCTAGTCATAGGCTTTTGGCAGAACTTTAAAAAAGACGGCAACATATATATGGCCCTAGTCGTGGTCGGATTTTCTGTCTATAGCTTCGGGGAATTCCCCCTCGAGCGGGCCTCTATGCTTTGGCCGCTCGCGATTGCCCTGGGCTTCGCCTCCACCACCTTGAAAGCACGTCTGAGCAGCTCGACCAATGCCATTCTTGCCGGCACCCTAATCACCTTCGCCCTAATCGTAAGTGCCAGTAGAATGATGAGTGAACGCGAGGCCAAGGAATCCCTCGATGGCTATATGACCCGCAACGCGCGCATTATGCAGACCAATGCAGAATCGGCCCAAAGTCCTTTCTTCGAAATGGACATTTACAATAATCCCATGGCCTACTTCGAAGGTCTTGGCATACTCAGTGCTAGCGGAAATCGCCCTACCCAGCGCGATGTGAATCGTGCACAGGAGGCCTTCGAGCGCGCCTTGGACATTCACCCGAACCATATGTTGACCTTGAACCAATTGGCCAGCATTCACCGTATGAAAGGTGAACTCAATGAGGCCGCCGATCTGTACAATCGTGTACTCGAAATGAGCCCGCGCAATACGACCGCCGCCCTGAAGCAAATCGAGGTGCAACGCACACTTGGAGATCTCTACGCTTCGCTCGATGCACTTAAAATGATTGGACCGCAATACAACCCTCAAAATCTGAACGGATTGGGCCCGGAAGCGACCAAAACACTTCAAGCATTCGCTAAATCCGAAAACCCACGGCCGAGTATGCAGGGCTTACACCGCAAATTGCAGGGGGTCAAACCTGCCAATATGTGGTCAGTCTGGACTAATTGGCGTAAAAAATAGGGGGTAAAATATTTTTTTGGCACCAATTTTGATTTTCAAATAGAAAGACTACTTTAGAGATATGCAATTACAACGCAATCATACAATCAATTTCATGAACCGCATTTACGTGTGGAAGCGGTTGTTATTGAGTGAAGTGAAGGCATAGAATTAGAATATATAACAACCCATAATAGCAAGAGCGCCTTCCCCCGGAAGGCGCTCTTTTTTTTTGACTATATCATGAAGAATTTTCTCAACACCGTAAGAAATTCAGGTCCTATCAAAACAAGGGAATTGGTCCTAGTAGACCATACCATGGTTGATGCCTATGGGAATCTTACTCTCTGGGCGTTGATGGATCACATGAATGGAGTGAAGAAAAAGCGTCTAGAAGCCTTACAGCTCAACGAGCAATGGAAGGAAAAGGTGGTGAACATTGATATGAAAATGTACAATGCCGCAGAGCTCAATGACCAATTGGCCATTGAAAGTTGCTTCGTGCAAAACGGGAAGAAAACCGTCGACCTGAAAGTATATGTAAGCCGCCAAAAGAAAGGTCAACCGGCCAAGCGCGTCTGCAAAACCATATATACCGTAGCCATCCATAGGGCGCGGTAAATCACGGGACCTGATCTGTTTTTCGTGTGTGAGTGTTAGTGGTTATATCTCAGACAGGTCCCACCTAGGTTCCATACCTCGAACCTAAAAAAGCCCGGCGCTGCGCGCCGGGCTTTTGTGTTATAGGGTTCGCTGGACGGCCCGCTCGAGCCAGAGGAGCACTTCCGAAATATCCGCATCCTCCTCAGTGAGATGGATGCCATGCGAACACATACTGCCTGCTTTCATGAGCTGCAGATTTCCCACTGGCTCCTGCCCTTTAATATTGATCCAAACTTCGAACCTGCCCTTGGTGGCCGGCACTAAACACCCCACTTGCTTTGAGGTCCGAATGCTGTAATACTTCTTCTTACCGCTGAGATCAAATTCCAAACCGGTGGCCTGTAAGCCCTCATCGATGCGTTCGTTCAAAGGCTTCCAATGCTCCTTGCCCTTAAAGACGCTATCCTCCACTTGGCTTTCGTCCATGTGCAAGGAAGTATTCTCCTTGGTCAGGTGAACGACCATATTCGCATGTCCATGACCCATACCGAATTTCTCTTTCAGCGCTTGACATTGGCCATATGCTTCGGCTCGTTCCAAGAGCGAACCATATCCACCCAATACGAAATGGGCTGGCCTGTTTTCTTCTCGAGTCCTGCAATGTGGCTATGAATTCCAGCGTTTAGGTCTTGGCTCATCGTTATCCTTTTAAGGCCTCTAAGCGTTGCGTGATCAAGGCTATTTTACCTTCAGCATCCGCTTGCTTTTTACGTTCCGAGGCAACAACCGCATCAGGTGCGTTAGAAACAAAGCGCTCATTACTGAGTTTTTTCTCGACGCTCTTCAAGAACCCTTGCGTGTAGGCCAACTCCTCTTCTAGCTTGGCAATCTCATCATCAACGTTCACGAAGGCATCGGCCGGAATGGTATAATTGATCCCACCAACCACAAAGCTGAAGGCGGATTTCTTCACCTCGCTAACGGTGTGAATCGCCTCAACATTGGCAAGCTTCATGATGAGTGCATCAAAGGCTGCATCGTGCGCCGTACCCTCGGCAATTTCGATGGCCAGGACTTCTTTCGGAGCGATGCCATTTTCATTACGTACGGTACGAACACCACTTACGACCTCAGCGAAGTGTGCGTACGATTTTAGGATCGCCTGATCCTCCACTTTAAGGGTAGGCCACGCGGCAAAGTTGATGGTCTCATCCTCTTCACGCTCTGCAAGATTCTGCCACAATTCTTCCGTAATGAACGGCATAAACGGATGCATGATTTCCAACAAGGTATTGAAGATTGATTTGGTCGCATCCAACGCTTCAGCTGAGATTTGCTCCCCCTTCGCAGGCTTGACCATTTCTAGATACCACGAACAGAAATCGTCCCAAACCAGCTTGTAGGTCGTCATCAACGCCTCCGAAAGTCTGTATTTTTCAAAGCTGCTTTCTAGCTCTACTAGGGCTTCACCTATACGGTTACGCATCCATTGTACCGATAGTGATTCTGAATCACTCATGCCTTGGGAACCAGCTTCCCACATGCCTACCAAACGGAAGGCATTCCACACTTTATTCGCGAAGAAAGAACCTTGAGAACAGAGGTCTTCGTCAAACAATAAATCGTTTCCTGCAGGCGCCGTCATAAGCATACCCACACGAACACCGTCTGCACCGTATTTATCAATAAGATCTAGCGGATCCGGGCTATTGCCCAAAGATTTCGACATCTTACGACGCTTCTTATCACGAACCATACCGGTGAAGTACACATCCTTGAACGGGCGCTTTCCTTTGAACTCGTACCCTGCCATGATCATACGGGCTACCCAGAAGAAAATGATATCCTGTCCGGTAACGAGTGTATTGGTCGGGTAGAAATAATCTTCCTCTTCCTGATTTCCAGAGAATACGCTGTACGGCCATAGCCAAGAACTGAACCACGTATCCATGACATCTTCGTCTTGGTGTACCGCATCAGTGCCGAGGGCTGCAACGGCTTCTTCTTTGGTCTTACACACGGCTACATTGCCCTCTGCATCGTACCAAGCAGGAATGCGGTGTCCCCACCAAAGCTGACGTGAAATACACCAATCCTTGATGTTCTCCATCCAGTAGAGGTAGGTCTTCTC
>JAKMGS010000180.1 GCA_022424815.1 Schleiferiaceae bacterium
GAACACCGTGTTTTTAGAAAGCGATCCCCTGCGCGATTACCAAGTAATGCCGTGGTTGGAAAAGGAATTGGGCGCTAAGGGCTTCCGTTGCTCCTCCAATGTGGTGGCGGCCATGGCCGAACAGGTAGGCACGGATTTGAGCCGCTTGCACAAGGAAGTGGAGAAGCTCGATGTAGCCATGGGCGATAGGCGCGATTTAAGCGCGGATGATATCGAGCGTCATATCGGGATCAGCAAGGATTATAACAACTTTGAGCTCGTGGCAGCCATCGCTGAACGCAATATTGCCAAGGCCTTCAAAATCGTCCATTACTTCAGCAAAAATCCCAAAGAGCATCCCGTGCAGATGACCACTGGTATCTTGTTCAATTTCGTGAACAACCTGTTGCAGTTCCACAGCATGAAGGGCAAGCCTGAAAAATCCATATCCTCGGCACTGAAGATTCACCCATATTTCTTGAAGCAGTTTGCGCAGGCCTCACGTCATTACAGCGGTGCCCATGCATTGGTGATGCTAGAAGAGCTCCTCGTATTTGACAGAAAATGCAAAGGGGTCATTCCTTCCAGTGCAAATGAATACGAACATTTGAGAGAATGGCTCATCAAGTGCGTACTTTAGCGTAGTACCTTAGCCGTATAAATGAAAAGATTCCTAACCATATTTTCCCTGCTTTTAGCGACGGTATTGTACGCTCAGCCTCAAATGCTGCGCGGTTTTGTCTATGAAAAAAGCAATGGTGCTCCCATTCCTTATGCCAACATCGTTTTAGACGGGGAAGCGCGCGGAACCATTACGAATTTGGACGGCTATTTTCAGATTGCGGATCTCCCAGTAGGCGAGATCCAAGTGACCGTGAGTTTTTTGGGGTACGAGTCTGTGAGCGAGACGGTTCGCATCTATAAAAACAAGCCCAATACCATTAAGGTTTACCTAGACGAAGGTTCACAAATGCTAAATACCGTAGACTTAAATATTGAACGGGCGGAGAAAAAGGTCAAGGTAAATACCGCAGTAGTCAATCTAAACCCTAAATCCATCGAAACCTTTTCCGCAGGGGGAGATCCAGATTTGATGAAAGCCATTTCTGTCTTGCCGGGGGTGGTCACCACTGGGGATCAAGGGGGCCAATTATACATTCGCGGTGGCGCGCCCATCCAAAACCTTGTGTTGCTCGACGGGATGATCATCTACAATCCATTCCATAGTATAGGATTCTTCTCTGTTTTCGATACCGACGTACTGCAAAGTGCCAAGGTCTATACGGCTGGTTTCGGCGCTGAATATGGTTCTCGAAACAGTTCGGTGATGGACATCCGTACCCGCGACGGGAACCGTTCTGAAACCACGGGAAAACTCTATTCTTCTACCTATATGAGTAAACTCTTGGTAGAGACCCCGCTTGGTAAAAAGGATAAGAATGGATTGGCAAATAACAGTTTATTCTTGAGTGGGAAGACTAGCTATTTACGCCAATCAGCCCCAATTTTTTACCCTTATGTAGAAACTAGATTCGGTGGATTGCCCTTCACCTTCAACGACATCTACGGGAAGTTCACCACTCAAAGTAAGGGTGGATCGAAGCTGAGTGCGAAGGCATTTAATTTCTCAGATGCTGTAATGTTGGATAGCGCACAAGGTATTCAATGGGACAGTTGGGGATATGGGGCAAATTTCACTGTCATTCCACCAGGTTCCGCCACTCTTATTCAGGGGGATTTTGCCCAGAGCTATTATTATATCTCAAGCACTGAAAACCCGGACCAGCCGCGCAATTCTTCCATTAATGGATTTAACGGTGGATTAGACTTTACCTATTTCTTAGGCAAGGCGGATGAGATCAAATACGGCTTAGACCTCATCGGATATACCACGGACTTTAATTATACCAACTCGCTAGGATTAGGGCTGAATCAGCAAGAGAGTACTACAGAGCTGGGTGGGTTCTTTAATTATCGCAAGGTTGGAACTTTATTTATTCTGGAGCCTGGTCTGCGATTACATTACTATGGATCCCTAAGTGAATTAAGTGTTGAGCCAAGGTTGGGTTTGAAGTATAGTATTACGGAAGATTTTAGATTTAAAGCTTCAGGGGGGAAATACAGCCAAAATCTCGTCGCTGCCAATAGCGACCGAGATGTGGTGAACCTGTTTTATGGTTTCTTATCTGGTGCCACAGATTTACCTTCCACATTCCGTGACCGTCCTATTACCTCCAAGCTCCAAAAAGCAACTCACGGTGTAGCCGGTTTTGAATACGATCTAGGCGACCATTGGGATGTGACTGTGGAATCATATATCAAAGACTTTTCGCAGATTTCCAACATCAACCGTAATAAGCTCTACGACGATGTACCAGCCTATAGCGAACGGCCGGAAATCTTACGTAAAGACTTTATCGTCGAGCACGGATGGGCCTACGGATATGATGCCTTGGTCAAGTTTGAGAAAGGACGTTATTATTTCTGGGGTGTCTATGCCTGGAGCAAAGTGCAGCGCGACGACGGTATCCAAGTCTATGCGCCGAATTTTGACCGTCGACACAATGTGAACTTGGTTGCGAATGTGAAGATGGGTAAGGAGGAGCGCTGGTTCTTGAGTGTGCGTTGGAATCTAGGAACTGGATTCCCATTCACTCCAACCCAAGGTTATTATCCTGGAATTGATTTCTTGGATCCATTTGGAAATCCCGATATAAACTTTGATTACACAACGGCCAATGGTGACCCTAGCGTACTCTACGGTGCCTTGAACGGTAACAGGTTACCGACGTACCATAGGTTAGATGCTTCACTGAAGTACAGTACAACTTTGAAAACGGGTCAGGCTGAGGTAGTTATTGGTGCGACGAACATGTACAACAGGGAGAATATTTTCTACTATGATCGCGTAGCTGCAGAGCGCGTGAATCAACTCCCAATCATGCCTACGATTAGCGCAAGTTTTACCTTTTAATTGGCGTCAAAAAGAGGTACTTTTGTGCTGTTTTGATTCAAACTATGGCGAGCACAAAGTACATCTTCGTCACCGGAGGGGTGACATCTTCATTAGGTAAGGGTATTATAT
>JAKMGS010000181.1 GCA_022424815.1 Schleiferiaceae bacterium
GTAGTGTTCAGGAGGATTGGGATATTGTGGTGAATCTTCAGGCCGACCAACCCTTCCTGCCTACTTCCTACCTCAAGACGGTAGTGGAGGCGGTGGGAGCTAATCCCATTGCGACCATCGCCTATGAAGAGGCGGGGGAGAAGGATGAGCACACGGTGAAAGTCATTCGTAATAAGAAAGGTGAAGGCGTGTATTTCAGTAGGTATCCTATTCCATATTCAGTGCCGGGTACTTCGGAAGTAGTGCGGTTGTGCCATTTGGGATTGTATGCGTACAAAAAAGAATTTGCACTGTCGTATGAGGGGGATTTCAAGTCAGCATTGGCACTTCAAGAATCTTTGGAACAATTGGATTTTATCCACCACGGATACCACATTGATGTGGCCTTAGTACCGCATTCAGTGCCTGAGATCAATGTTCCTGAAGATTTGGTGTTGGCGCAAAAACTGGGACTATTGTAGGGTTAAAACGGCTCAACTAATTTTCCTATTTAGTATTTGTTAAAAACCAAATCCCTCAAGGTGGGTTCATAGGGTAGATCATTCTTAAACAAATGGCCATGAATTCTTCAAAACAGGTATATATCGTTGGCGCAGGTGTCAGCGGATTGATTGCTGCACTCGAGCTAGAACAAGCTGGATTTGAACCCGTTATATTGGAAAAATCTGATGCTGTAGGTGGGCGAGTGCGTACTGTGGAGGTTGACGAATACCACTTGGATATTGGTTTTCAGGTATTGTTGAGCGCCTATCCCTTGGTGAACAAGTATCTGGACATGAATGCGCTTGGGTTACAGAAATTAGCCTCAGGAGCGCAAATCTTGGTGAACGGTAAGCGCTACAGAATAGGAGATCCTATGCGCGACCTTACTGCGCTTTTGCCGACTGTTTTCGCGAACATTGGTTCTGTGGCAGATAAATTTCGAATCTTGCGCTTGAATCAACAGCTCAAGAGGAAAACCATCGAAGAAATTTTCACTTCTTCAGAGTCCACCACACTTGAATATCTTCAAGGTTTGGGCTTTTCTAAAAAAATCATTGACCGATTCTTTCAGCCATTCTTCGCCGGTATCTTTTTAGAAACTTCTTTGCACACCTCCAGCCGAATGTTTGAATTTGTCTACAAGATGTTCGGGGAGGGGTATGCTACCATTCCAGCAAATGGTATAGGGGCCATCAGCGAGCAGCTCAAATCAAAACTAACTCACACGGAAATACGTTTGCAGACTACCGTGAACCGGGTGACGAATGAAGACATTGTTTTGGATTCGGGTGAGGTATTGCCGCATACGGGGGTGATTATCACCGGAGATGCTAGCGCCCTTGTCCACAATATGAATGATCAACAGGTTCGTTGGAAGTCGTGTTTGAATCAATATTTCGAGGTCGACAAAACCTCCATACCTGCTCGTACCATTGCTCTGATCGCAGATCGGGGCAAAAGAGCCAACAATCTATATGCTTTCACAGATGCACGGGGTAGGGAAGTAATATCTGTGACCTGTCTTCATTACGAAGGGGTATCAAGTGACCAAATCCAAAAGGAAGTCGAGAAGGAACTTCGTCAGTACTGCGGGGTAAGTCAATTGAAGCATATTACAACGTTTGATATTCCTCAAGCGCTTCCCGATCTTCAAAACCTCAAGACTACGGCCTCTCCAAGCGAGAGCCAGCTCACAGAAAATATCTTTTTGGCCGGAGATGTATTGTTCAACGGCTCATTGAACGCCGCGATGGAAAGCGGCCGACTAGCTGCTGAGGGCCTGAAAGAAAAACGCCAGGGCATTTTTGCGTAGCCACGTTATTATTGGTGATCGTCGCCAGGCTCGAGGTGGTCTTTCAAATGACGCAATAAGTCTTTTCCGTAATGACGGTTGCGTCGATTGGCCTTTTTCTTGTTGGCTCGCTTACCCACACGCTTGTCCTTAACAAGGTCTTCGAGGTCCTTAGCTTGCTCTATTTTTTCAAAATCCTGAATCTGGGTGCGTCTCATTTCAAATACTCTGCTATCAACTATTACATAGTACCTTTGTTAATGTTCACATACACCTAAAAGAATTGGACCATGGCCCAACTAGAATGGCAAACCGTCAAGGAATACGAGGAAATCACATTTAAGCAGCTTAACGGCGTCGCGCGTATTGCGTTCAACCGTCCTGAGGTGCGCAACGCATTTACTCCAAAGACCGTAGACGAGCTTTGGGAGGCACTAATCTTATGCCACGAGAGCCAAGAAATTGGTGTGGTGCTCATTACTGGTGAGGGACCGTCCTCAAAGGACGGCGGCTGGGCTTTCTGCTCTGGCGGCGACCAACGCGTTCGTTCTACCACAGGGTATAAAGGAGAGAACGGCATCAATAGGTTCAACATCCTGGATGTTCAACGTCAGATCCGATTCATGAATAAGGTCGTGATAGCCGTAGTACCTGGTTGGGCAGTGGGTGGCGGCCACAGTCTTCATGTCGTGTGTGATATGACCATTGCTTCTAAAGAGCACGCCATCTTTAAGCAAACCGATGCGGATGTTGCAAGCTTCGACGGAGGGTTTGGCTCTGCCTACCTCGCTCGCCAAGTAGGTCAGAAAAGAGCGCGTGAAATCTTCTTCCTTGGTGCTGAGTATTCTGCTCAAGAAGCCTACGAGATGGGTATGGTCAACAAGGTGGTGCCGCATGAAGAGTTAGAGCAAACGGCTTACGACTGGGCACAGGAAATCATGACTAAAAGCCCTACGGCCATCAAGATGTTGAAGTTTGGGTTCAACCTTATTGACGACGGATTGGTTGGTCAACAAGTGTACGCTGGAGAAGCTACTCGTTTGGCCTACGGTACAGATGAAGCCGTTGAAGGCCGCAATGCCTTCTTGGAAAAACGACCTCGAGACTTCTCGAAATTCCCGAAGTTTCCATAATGGACGCGATCAAGCATAGAAAAACCCAAAAAGTATTGGCCAACAGTCCCTGGACACCTTCGTTGACGGAGGGGGAAAGAGAGGAATTGGTCCAAGAACTCCTTACCCTTGCTGCAGCGGCTCCGTATCACTACGAAAGTGCA
>JAKMGS010000084.1 GCA_022424815.1 Schleiferiaceae bacterium
CTTTGGCATTCACGCCCCAAAGGACATTGTCCAAATTCGTGTGGATGGCATAAATGGCCACATCGTGCTTAATTGCTTTCATCACCACTCGCTCGATATAGGAGCGCCCGTTGAAACGCTTCAGACCAGAAAACACAATGGGATGATGTGCCACAATCAGGTTGATATTCTTCGCGATGGCTTCATCCACCACGCTTTCCAAACAGTCCAAGGCCACCAAAACACCAGTTGATTCCCAGTTTTTGTTCCCGACGATGAGACCGCTATTATCGTAAGATTCTTGAAGTGCGGGAGGAGCCCACTGCTCCAATGCTTCAACTATTTGACCAATTCTCATATCTCGAATTTACACCATTCAAGCGAGCCGCGCGCAGCGGACAAAAAAAATCCCCGGGCCTTTGGCTCGGGGACTCAATATTCAATGGAAGAAAACAATTACTTGTTCTCGTTGTCCATTTGCTCTTTCAAAGCAGCTAGGGCATCCAAATCGCCCATAGTTGAACGCTCTGTAGAAGTACTTGTACTCACTACATTGCCTCCACCTTTGTTCGAAGACGCCGAACGACCTTTCTTCAACTCAACCTCTTTGTAAGTACCTACGTGAGATACTACAATACGACGGTTGTCTTTGTTGAACTCGATCACTTTGAATTCAGCAGTTTCGCCTTTCTCAAGCTTACCACCGTCTTCTTTCGTGATGTGACGAGCAGGACAGTATGCTTCTACACCTTCGTGGCTAGCAAAGCTAACATCACCACCTTTATCACCAGAGTTGATCATGGTACCGGTGTGTGTAGAACCTACTTCGAACGCTTTCGCGTAATCGTCCCAAGGGTTGTTCTCCAATTGTTTGTGACCCAAGCTCAAACGACGGTTTTCCGCGTCGATGTCTAAAACAACTACTTCCAATGTTGCACCGATAGAAGTGAATTCAGATGGGTGTTTCACTTTCTTAGTCCAGCTCAAGTCTGAAATGTGGATCAAACCATCAATTCCTTCTTCAAGCTCTAGGAAGATACCGAAGTTCGTAAAGTTGCGAACGGTACCCTTGTGTTGTGAACCTTGCGGGTACTTAGTAGTAATATCAGTCCACGGATCAGTGGTCATTTGCTTGATACCCAAGCTCATCTTGCGCTCCTCACGATCCAAAGTCAATACCTGTGCATCTACTTCATCACCAACTTTCATGAAATCACCAGCACTGCGCAAGTGTGCAGACCAGCTCATTTCGCTCACGTGGATCAAACCTTCAACACCTGGCAATACCTCAACGAATGCACCATAATCAGCCAATACAACGACTTTACCTTTAACAGTGTCGCCTACAGACAAGTTAGCATCCAGAGCATCCCAAGGGTGCTTCTCTAATTGCTTAAGACCTAGTTGGATACGAGTCTTACCTTCATCAAAGTCAAGAATTACAATATTGATTTTCTGATCCAATTCAACTACCTCAGATGGGTGGTTGATACGGCTCCAGCTCAAATCAGTGATGTGTACTAAACCATCTACACCGCCCA
Source organism: Schleiferiaceae bacterium (assembly GCA_022424815.1). Taxonomy (GTDB): domain Bacteria; phylum Bacteroidota; class Bacteroidia; order Flavobacteriales; family Schleiferiaceae; genus UBA10364. The sequence continues at coordinate 1,521 of JAKMGS010000084.1, forward strand.
AGTCAATGAACACTCCGTAAGAGGTGATATTCTTAACCACACCTTCAAGAACTTGACCTTTCTCCAATTTAGAGATGATTTCCTTCTTCTGCTCTTCAAGATCAGCTTCGATAAGGGCTTTGTGTGAAACTACAACGTTTTTGAATTCATGGTTGATTTTAACCACTTTGAATTCCATTGTCTTATCTACGTACTGGTCGTAATCGCGGATAGGCTTCACATCAATTTGTGAACCTGGCAAGAACGCTTCTAAACCGAATACATCTACGATCATACCACCCTTAGTACGTGCCTTAACGTAACCCTTAACGATCTCGTCGTTTTCGTGTGCTTCGTTAACACGGTCCCAAGCTTTGATAGAACGTGCTTTTCTGTGTGAAAGGACTAATTGACCATTTTTGTCTTCTTGACGGTCAACCAATACCTCAACGGCATCCCCTAGTGCAAGATCTGGGTTGTAGCGGAACTCGTTCAAGCTCACTACACCTTCACTCTTAGAGTTGATGTCGATAATTACTTCGCGGTCGGTTTTAGCAGTAACCTTACCTTCCACTACTTGGTGTTCAATAGAAGAACCTAGGGTCTCTTCGTACAAAGCAGTCAATGCCTCACGATCCTTGTTTCCAGCAGCAGCGCCACCTTCTACATCGTCCCAGCTAAAAGGTGCGTCCTCTACGATTTCTTCTGCAGTAACTTCTTCCACAGTTTCTTCTTTGGCAGCCTCTTCTGCAGGAGCTTGCTCTACAGTTTCTTCAGTTGCAACGGCCTCCTGAACAGGTGCCTCTTGTTGTACCTCTTCTTGTGGTACTTGATTCTCTTCTGACATGAGAGAAAAATTGTTGTATTTCGGATCCTAGCGTACACTTCTCATTGGTCCGAAAGTGGTTATTGTTTTTTCATTTTCCCCTCGGCAGTACGCTTCATGTCCGAAAAGGGCTGCAAATATAGGGCAATCCCTATCATAAATCCACTGAAAATCAAACAAAAAGCCCTGCAACACTCAAAATGCTGCAGGGCCTATATGTCTAAAAATTAGAATCTTATCCTAATTTCGCTTTCAACAGTTCTGTCGTTGTACTTCCAGGGCGCTCAATCGGCATACCCATCGCACGATCCCAAATCAAATTTGACAAGGTTCCCAAAGAACGAGCAACACCAAATAGCACAGTGTAGAATTCATATTCAACCAAGCCGTAGTGCGTCAACAACTGACCGCTGTGTGCATCCACATTTGGCCAAGGATTCTTCACTTTACCCGTAGCGCTCAAGATATCCGGCACCACCTCGTAGATCATGCTGACAATCTTGAACAACTCAGAATTTGGCATTTTAGCCCGTGCGAACTCGCGCTGTGCAGTATATCGGGGATCCGTCTTGCGCAATACCGCATGACCAAAACCTGGAATCACTTTTCCATCAGCTAAGGTCTTCTTACAGTAATTCGCAATCTGCTCCTTCGTCGGCAATCCACCGCCCAATTCCTGACGCATGCTGTTAATCCAACGAATAACCTCTTGATTCGCCAATCCGTGTAATGGACCTGCCAAACCGTTCATACCCGCGGCAAAGCTTAGATAGGCATCACTCAACGCGGAACCTACCAAGTGTACCGTATGCGCACTCACGTTACCACCTTCGTGATCCGCGTGAATGGTCATGTACAAGCGCATCAATTCCTTGAACTCATCATTATCAAACCCTAGCATGTGTGCGAAGTTACCCGCCCAATCCAGTTTCGGATCTGGTTCAATATGCTGGTCGTTGTGGTACATTCTGCGGTAGATATATGCAGCAACACGCGGCAAACGAGCAATCAAATTCATACTGTCCTCGTATGTCGCATCCCAGTACTCACTCTTGTGTACACCTGCCTGGTAAGCCTTCGCATATTCGCTTTCTGTACGCATCGCCATAATTGCAATCGAAAACTGCGTCATTGGGTGTGTACGGTTAGGTAACGCATCTATGGCCTTGAACACGTGTACGGGAACATTATTTCTACGTACCCAGTTATTACTCAATCGACGAGCTTGATCTTCCGTAGGAATCTCATTCATCAACATCAGGTGGAACAATCCTTCAGGCAAAGGCTGCTCACCCCCAGGATACTTAGGGAGTTTTTTCTGCAATTCAGGGATACTGTACCCGCGGAAACGAATTCCTTCTTCTGGGTCCAATTTTGACGTTTCACAAATCAAAGCCGGCATGCCACGCATACCACCATATAATTGGCCCACTTTAATCTCACCAATAGTTTTATCGGCATTCTCCTTTAAAAATACCTTGGTATCGGCTACAATACCTGGGTAGGTATCGCGAAACTGTTCTTTAATCTTATCCATGATAGGTGGTTTTTAGGGTATTATTTCAAATACGGGAAATTGGTACCCAAGAACACTGCTCTATCGCCCAATTCCTCTTCAATTCTCAACAATTGGTTGTACTTCGCCATACGGTCTGAACGAGAGGCAGAACCAGTCTTAATTTGACCAGTATTCAATGCTACTGCTAAATCAGCGATGGTGGCATCTTCAGTCTCTCCACTTCGGTGTGACATTACAGCGGTCATCTGGTGACGGTTAGCCAATGTTACTGTATTGATGGTTTCTGTAAGTGTACCAATTTGATTCACTTTAACCAGTACTGAATTGGCACTTCCCTCCTCAATACCACGAGCGACACGCTTCTCGTTAGTCACGAACAAATCGTCACCCACTAATTGGACCTTATCACCAATCTTCGCATGAAGCTTAGCCCATCCTGCCCAATCATCTTCATGAAGTCCATCTTCAATAGATGCGATAGGGTATTTCTCGATCCAAGTAGCCCAGTAGTCCACCATTTCGTCCGACGTCAATTCACGATCATCGCTCTTGTGGAACACATATTTGCCTTTTTCTTCATTGTAGAATTCTGAAGCTGCAGCGTCCATGGCAATCCAAATATCCTTACCTGGCGTATAACCAGCCTTTTCAATACTCTCAAGAATGATTTCAAGCGCCTCTTCGTTCGATCCAATCGAAGGTGCAAAACCTCCTTCATCACCAACATTGGTAGAATATCCTTTACTCTTCAATACTTTCTTCAAGTTGTGAAATACCTCAGTACCCATACGCAATGCTTGGCTGAAAGACTCGGCACCAAACGGCATTACCATAAACTCTTGGAAGTCGATAGAGTTATCAGCATGTGACCCGCCGTTCAAGATATTCATCATTGGAACTGGCAAAGTACGAGCATTTACACCGCCAATGTAGCGGTATAGAGGCTGTCCTGTGCTCTCTGCAGCAGCTTTAGCCACAGCCAAAGACACCGCAAGGATAGCATTAGCCCCTAGTTTCCCTTTATTTTCAGTTCCATCAAGATCTAACATGATTTGATCGATGGCAGCTTGTTCAGTAACGATCTCACCTTCCAATTCCGGTCCGATGATATCATTCACATTCTCAACAGCCTTCAATACGCTTTTACCCATATAATAAGTCGGGTCTTCGTCACGCAATTCAACAGCTTCATGAATACCTGTAGATGCACCAGAAGGCACCGCTGCACGGCCCATCGCACCAGAAGAAGTGATCACATCAACTTCAACAGTTGGATTACCACGAGAATCTAAAATTTGTCTTGCATGAACATGCGTAATAACAGACATAAGTTTTCAGTTTAGAGTGTTAGTTCAGAGTTAATTCGCGGAAGTGTGGTTCTTAATATCTTCGATGAATTGGTCAAATAAGTATCTACTATCGTGCGGACCCGGCGAAGCCTCAGGGTGGTACTGTACCGAGAAACATTTCGCATCTGTTCTCTTAATTCCAGCCACAGTCTGGTCGTTCAAATGAATGTGAGTCAAAGCGACATTCTCAGCGCCTTCAACATCTTCCATCTTCACTACAAAGCCATGATTCTGAGAGGTGATCTCTCCTAATCCAGTCTCCACATTTTTTACGGGGTGATTAATCCCGCGGTGGCCATTAAACATTTTATACGTGCTCAAGCCACTTGCCAAGGCAATCATTTGGTGCCCAAGACAAATCCCAAAAACAGGAAGACCAGAGGCAATTCCTTTGGTTACTTCTGTCACAACCTCAGGGGAAGCCGCCGGATCACCAGGGCCATTGGAATAGAACAAGCCATTGGGGTTCCATGCCATCATCTCTTCCGTAGTAGTATTGTAAGGGAACACCTTCACACGTGCTCCGCGGTCGGTCATACAACGAACGATATTGTTTTTAATACCCAAATCCAAAGCAGCAATGCGGACCTCACTGTCCTCGGGTCCTACTTCATAAGACTCCTTGGCACTAACTACTGGTGCAAGCGCAAGACCTTCCATTGAAGGACAATTGGCCAATTCTGCTTTCAACGCATCCACATCATGAATTTCAGTCGAAATAATTGCATTCATTGCACCAGCATCTCGAATGTGACGCACTAGTGCACGTGTATCGATATCTGCAATGGCCACTTTATTTTGCTTTTCAAAATATCCGTAAAGGCTATCGCTTTTACCAGCACGCGAAGCAACATCACTAAAGTTCTTTGTTATCAAGCCAGCGATTTGAATATTTCCGCTCTCCACTTCATCCGTATGAACACCATAGTTACCGATGTGCGATGTAGCCATCACCATCAGTTGACCAAAATATGAGGGGTCAGTAAATATCTCTTGGTAACCGGTCATACCTGTATTGAAACAAATCTCACCATAGGTCGTTCCATCTAATCCAGTAGATGCCCCATAAAACACCGTACCGTCTTCAAGTAATAAAATGGCTTTTTTCGTGGCTTCTTTCATGTGTGTAGTTATGTTCAAAAAAAAGGGGAATAAGGCCACGCCTTATTCCCCCCAAAGTTAATTAACAATGAACTATTTGGTACATTATATCTTCTTATTCGGCAGATTCCTCTTTTGCTTCTACTGCTGGAGCTTCTTCAGCAACTTCTTCTACTGCAGCTTCGACTACTTCTTCAGCAACAGGAATCTCAGCTGTGGTAGTTTTACCACGACGGCTACGGCGAGTAGTTTTCTTCTTTTCATCTTGACCGTAGATCTCATTGAAGTCTACTAATTCGACCATACACATCTCCGCGTTATCACCCAAACGGTTACCAGTTTTGATGATACGAGTATAACCTCCTGGACGATCTCCAACTTTAGGAGCAACTACAGCGAAAAGCTCAGTTACTGCTTCTTTTTGACGAAGTACAGAGAATGCTACACGACGGTTGTGCGTAGAGTTTTCTTTTGAACGCGTAATTAATGGCTCAACCACCTTACGCAATTCTTTAGCCTTTTGTACGGTAGTATTGATACGCTTATGCTCGATTAGTGAGCAAGCCATGTTACTCAACATGGCTTTTCTGTGCGCAGACTTTCTACCCAGGTGATTTACTTTCTTACCGTGTCTCATGCTTATTCTTTATCGAGCTTGTACTTAGAAATGTCCATTCCGAAGCTCAAGTTTTTACTATCAACTAATTCTTCTAGTTCAGTCAATGATTTCTTACCAAAGTTGCGGAACTTCATCAGATCTGCCTTTGAGTAAGTAACCAAATCACCTAACGTATCTACTTCAGCTGCCTTCAAACAGTTCAATGCACGTACACTCAAGTCCATATCGTGAAGCTTAGTCTTCAACAACTGACGCATGTGTAATGCTTCTTCGTCGTATGATTCAGCTTCTGAGGTTTCCTCATCTTCTAAACTGATACGCTCATCACTGAACAACATGAAATGGTGAATCAAGATTTTCGCTGCCTCTGTCAATGCATCCTTTGGCTGAATTGAACCGTCAGTTTCTATTTCAAAAACTAATTTTTCGAAATCCGTTTTTTGTTCTACACGATAGTTTTCTACCGCATACTTCACGTTCTTGATTGGTGTATAAATACTATCCAGGGCAATCGTACCTACAGGCGAATCAGCCTTTTTATTTGATTCGGCACCTACGTATCCTCGTCCCTTTTCGATTACTACTTCAAGGGTTAGACTCACGCCAGCATCCATATTACAAATAACCAAATCAGGATTCAAAACCTGGAAAGCACTGATGTTTGAAGCTAGATCGCCAGCCAACAACTGCTCTTTACCTGATACAGAGAACTTCACTGTCTCTGTGTCCATACCGTCAATCTGCTGCTTGAATCGTACTTGTTTTAAGTTCAATACAATTTCTGTTACGTCTTCTACCACGCCATCGATTGTGCTGAATTCGTGGTCTACACCTTCAATTCTCAAGGAAGTCAAGGCAAAACCTTCCAAACCAGAAAGCAATACTCTTCGAAGCGCATTACCTACTGTGAGACCGTAGCCGGGCTCCAATGGTCTGAATTCAAACTGACCACTTGTATCAGTGGACGCGTTCATAATTACTTTATCGGGCTTTTGGAAATTAAGGATAGCCATAAAATTGAGTATAAGGTGATTATTACTTAGAGTACAATTCGACGATCAACTGCTCCTTGATATTCTCAGGGATAGCATCTCGTGAAGGAACATTTAAGAAAGTTCCTTCCAATTTACTCTCGTTCCATTCCAACCAAGGGTACTGACCTGAATGTCCAGCCAATGCATCTGAAATCACAATCATTGATTTAGATTTTTCGCGCACCGCAATAACATCGCCAGGCTTAACAGTAATAGATGGAATATTCGCCACTTCACCGTTCAAGGTAATGTGACGGTGGCCTACCAATTGACGGGCCGCATCACGCGTTCTTCCCAATCCTAAACGGTAAACTACAT
>JAKMGS010000008.1 GCA_022424815.1 Schleiferiaceae bacterium
AACGAAAGCACCATGTGCGGCAATGGCGGTCGTTGTATTGCCAAGTTTGCCCAAGACCTGGGGCTGATTCAGGACAAAGCCACCTTCACAGCCATCGATGGTCCCCACTGGGCCACCTTTGATGGAGATCAGGTTGCCCTTGGAATGGTCGATGCACCTGCCGTTGAAGAACGCCATGGAGGGTTGTTCATAAATACAGGTTCTCCACATCATGTTGAAAACCGTATGGCTGGGTCCGATTTTGTGTCGGTGGCCCGCGAACTTCGAAACCGTTATGGGGCGGAAGGATGTAATATCAACTTTATCCAAGCCTGTGATGACGAATTATCCATTAGTACCTACGAGCGTGGCGTAGAAGGGGAAACCCTCGCATGCGGCACTGGAGCTGTTGGTGCGGCGATGATCGCAGTGGCGAAGCAATGGGTATCCGCCGCACCAGTGAAACTTTATGCCCAGGGCGGAGTACTTGAGGTGGATTTCAAGGGTACGGGTCCTTTTACCAATGTGGTATTGAAAGGCCCCGCAGTAAAGGTGTTTGAAGGAACCGTAGAGCTATAGCCGTTATGATACCTGTGAAAGATTTAGGCATATTACGCGCTCCAGAAGAATCAGATTTGAAATGGCTAATGCACATTGAGAATGATGCCTCAATTTGGTATGTAAGTGCTACCAAGGAGCCATATTCCATGCTGAATCTACGACAATACTTAACGCGCCACGAAAATTTAGTTACGCATGGTCAACTGCGTTTAATCCTTGATGTAGATGGTGATCCCGTAGGTGCGGTTGACTTGTTTGATTACGACCCTTTTACCAAACGAGCGGGGGTGGGCATTATGATTGAAGAAAAACATAGAGGAAAGGGTTGGTCGAAATTGGCTCTCGAGACAATGGAACATTATGCTTTCAAAACGTTAAACGTTGAAAATCTCTATGCTCACGTACCAATTATCAATGACGCTAGCTTGAGATTATTCTCTTCCCGAAATTTCAGAGAAGTTGGTGTTTTGATGAGATGGGTTTGGTGGGAAGGTGAATATGTGGATGCTAAAATTTTTCAAAAAATCACCTTATGAAAAGGACCGTAATTATTGTCTTAAGCATTCTATTACCAGCATTAATCGCCTTCATAGCCTATTCTGGCTACAATGTAGTATACCAGCCGAATATTCATGGTGACAAGTTACCTTATGACCTATTTGTTGAAGAAGGTACCACTGTAGAGCAGGTCTATGCCCAACTTTTGGAAGATGAATTACTCATTGAAAAGGATGGTTTTTTACTTCTTGCTCGTAACAAAGGATTGGATACGGTAAAATCGGGACATTATGTTATTGAAAATAGCATGAGTAACAACACCCTCATCAATGCATTGAAAGCCGGTCTCCAAAAACCTGTACAAATCACATTCACCGGAGCCGAAAATTTGGCTGAATTATCAGGAAAACTAGGTAAACAACTATTGGCAGACAGTACAGCGTTTTATGAAGCATTGAATGTTCCAATGGAAGGCTGGGAGGGACCCTTAGCATTGGGTGCTTTTCTGCCAGATACTTACGAGGTCTATTGGAATTCATCGGCCGAAACCGTCGTAACTAAACTCTACCAAAATACCATAGCATTTTGGACTCCCACTCGTATGAAACAAGCGGAGGCGTTAAAATTGACTCCCGGTGAAGTGAGTACTTTGGCGAGTATCGTAATGAAGGAAAGCTCGAAAGCGACAGATCGTCCATTGGTTGCCCGATTATATTTGAACAGATTAGATAAGCAAATGAAGTTGCAAGCTGATCCTACGGTCATTTTTGCATTAAAAAGACTGAATCCCGATGAGCCTGTTCGTCGTGTACTCACTCGAGATCTCAAAGTGAACGATCCATATAATACCTATGTTATTGACGGATTGCCTCCAGGACCCATTTGCGTTCCGGAGAAATCAGCGTTACTGTCCGTTTTAGAAGCTCCAACCCATGATTATATTTTCATGTGTGCGAATCCAGATAAGCCTGGATATCATGCTTTTGCACGTAACTATGCAGGACATTTAATCAACCAACGACGTTGGACACAGTACCTAGATTCTCGAAAAATTTATCGATAGCAAAAAACCGCGGCCATCGGCCGCGGTTTTTTGATTTGGGGTCGCCCGCTTCTATGAGATGGGCAGGTCCACGTTTCTGAAGACCAGCTCGCCTTCAAAGGCATCCAACAGAATAACATCGTCGGCATGTACTGTGCCTGCAATGATCTCCTTACTCAGTGCATTGAGCACTTCGTTTTGAATGGCGCGTTTCACCGGTCGCGCGCCATATTGTGGATCCCAACCGGCTTCGCTGAGGTGCGCAATGGCCTCTGGACTGGCCTCCAAGGTGATGTTCTGCTGATTCAGGCGTCGCTTCACCCAATTTAACTGCAAGCCCACAATCTTAGTCATCTCGCTTCGGTCGAGTGGGCTGAAAACGTTAATCTCATCGATACGGTTGATGAATTCTGGGCGTACGACTTTTTGTAAGAGTCCGATAAGCTCAGGCTTCAATCTATTCAAAAGAGTGCTGTATTCCGTACCGTTGTATTGATCGATGGCTTCGTTGATCAGGTGAGAGCCAATATTGCTGGTCATGATTACTAGGGTGTTCTTAAAGTTCACCATACGACCTTTATTATCCGTCAGGCGGCCATCATCGAGCACCTGCAAGAGAATGTTGAATGTGTCTGGGTGCGCCTTTTCTATCTCGTCTAAGAGCACAACGCTGTAGGGCATGCGACGAACGGCCTCGGTTAATTGGCCCCCCTCATCGTATCCAACATATCCCGGAGGCGCGCCCACCAATCTGCTCACGCTATGCTTCTCTTGGTATTCACTCATGTCAATGCGCGTCATCGCTTGCTCGTCATTGAATAGGTAGGCTGCGAGGGCCTTCGCTAGCTCGGTTTTACCTACCCCGCTAGTCCCAAGGAACAGGAAGCTCCCAATAGGCTTGTTCGGATCGCCCAAACCAGCTCTAGAACGGCGTATCGCGTCGCTCACGGCGCCAATGGCAGCTTCCTGCCCAACGACGCGTTTGTGGAGCTCTTCTTCCATGCGCAGCAGCTTCATGCGCTCGCTTTCCAACATCTTCTGAACGGGGATGCCGGTCCAGCGGCTCACGACCTCCGCAATATCTTCCGCCGTGACTTCTTCTTTGATCATCGTGCGTTCGCTGTTTTCGAGATCTGCTTCCGCCTTATTCAGTTCTTTCTCGGTCTCTTGCATCAATCCATATCGGATTTCAGCGACTCGGCCATAGTTACCGGCGCGCTCCTCGCGCTCGGCTTCAAGCTTAAAATGTTCCAAGCGTTCTTTGATTTCCTGGATGCGCTCTGCACTATTTTTCTCACGTTCCCAAACGGCACTGAGGGCATCGCGTTCCTCATAGAGTTCGCTGAGCTCAGATTTAATAACGGCCAATTTCTTTGTATCGTCCTCGCGCTTGATGCCTTCTTGCTCGATTTCAAGTTGAAGTATTTTACGGTCTAGAATGTCCAATTCCTCCGGCTTGGAGTTGATCTCCATCCGAATCTTAGACGCCGCTTCGTCCATCAAGTCGATGGCCTTATCCGGTAGGAATCTATCGCTGATATAACGAGAGCTCAATTCCACCGCGCTAATGACCGCCTCATCCTTAATACGGACTTTGTGATGGGTTTCGTATTTCTCTTTGATCCCGCGCAAGATGCTAATACTGCTCTCCTGATCTGGCTCTTCCACCATGACCTTCTGGAAGCGTCGCTCCAAGGCTTTATCCTTTTCAAAATACTTCTGGAATTCGTCTAGGGTAGTGGCACCAATGGCTCTAAGTTCCCCACGGGCCAATGCCGGCTTGAGGATATTAGCGGCGTCCATGGCGCCTTCGCTCTTGCCCGCACCGACCAAGGTGTGTATCTCGTCGATGAACAATAATATGTTGCCATCGCTGCTGGTCACTTCTTTGACGACGGCTTTCAGGCGCTCCTCGAATTCCCCTTTGTACTTCGCCCCAGCAATGAGGGCACCCATGTCTAAGCTGTATACGGTTTTGTCTTTGAGGTTTTCAGGGGCATCTCCACTGAGAATACGCTGTGCCAATCCTTCGGCGATGGCCGTCTTTCCTACACCGGGTTCCCCCACGAGGATGGGGTTGTTCTTGGTGCGACGAGAAAGGATTTGGAGTACGCGACGAATCTCATCGCCGCGACCTATGACTGGGTCGAGCTTTCCTTCCTCGGCCATCTTGTTGAGGTTCTTGGCATATTTATCCAAGCTATTGTAGGTGTTTTCGGCACCTGAGCTGTTGGCATGGCGTCCTTTGCGCAAGCTGTCGATGGCTCCTTCAACGAGATTGGTGGTGAATCCGGCGTCATTCAACATTTTACCGGCGGCGCCTTTACTTTCGAGTAAAGCGAGCAAGATGTGCTCGGTGGCGACAAAATCATCCTTCATGCCCTCGGCCTTTTGAACGGCCTTTTGAAGTACGAAGGCAGCATCTCTACCCATATAGGTTTCTCCGCCGCTAGAAGAGGTGGGGAGGCCTTCATAGGCGGCTTCGAGTACAGTATGTAATCTGTCCAATTGTATCTCGCCCTGCTGTGCTACGAAAGGCAGCACGCTTTGGTCTTCCTTGAGTAAGGCCAATAAAAGGTGAAGGGACTCCACCTGAGTATGTCGTTTGTCAGTAGCTAAGAATTGCGCTTTGGCAATAATGCCTTGACTCTTGGTTGTGAATTTTTCTATGTTCATAACAATAGGGTTTGGGTTCCGAGGATTTTCGGACAAAGGATGTGCCAATGAAAATTGAATCTGGAAAAGAGGACACCTTGACTGAAAACCAGAGTCTTAGCGGAAAATTTGACGCATTCGACAGGTTTTTTCTGCCAATGTTACTGCTGGAATTGGACTCAAAAAAACACCCCCGCAGGTTCGTAAACACTGCGAGGGTGAAAAAAAAAATCTATCTATTGATGCCCTACTTGACGATCAATCGTTGCATATCTGTACCTAGAGGAGTGACAGTCTCTACGAGGTACATACCGCTTGCCCAGCTTTGCGTATCCAGGGTGAAGGTTTGGATGCCTTCATTGCCGTGTACGGTACGCTTTTCAATAAGCTGTCCTTGCGTATTGCGAACCGTAATGGTGATGTCCGCAGGGCTCTGGAAGCTCACAGGCAACTGTGCGTAGCCTGTCGTTGGGTTAGGATGGATGTTTCCTACTCCGATGTGAGATTCTAGTTCTTCTTGGCCTACGACGTAAATCTTATCCGTTTCATCGGTTTTGAAGAAACAGAAATCATCAATGGCCCATCCAGCTTTGTTGATGGTTTCATCTGAACCGAATCTAAATCTAAAGATGGCATTTCGTGCAGTATCTACCTGAAGGTTGATTTTCGCTTGCTGCCAACCGTTACTCAAACCGGTCCATCCTGGTTTATAGATATCCAATGCGGTTACGAAGCTAGTGTTGAACCAAGTCGCACCAAAGAGGTTTGTACCTACAGTATGCCATGAGATACCACCGTCGAAGGTTACATCCACTGTACCACCATCGTGGTAGATCTCAGTAGAGAAGGCGTGCATGAATTCATATGTGTAAGTCTGTCCTGAATCCAATGCGAATACTGGAGTGTATAGGGCAGAAGAATCACGCTTCTTGTAGTTTGAATCTAAATCTGTCATCCAAGCATTGTTGCCCGAGAATGCACCCACTAATGGGGCCATGGCAGGGGTACCTTCTTCCCATGAAGTCAAACCGTCTTTCACAAATGGGTTGAGCGTCAACCACGGTGCGAGCGAAGGATCTTCAAAGTCATTACAGTAACTACTATCTACAGACATCACGATCTTATCAAGTACGGTGATGTCGGCACAGATTTGATCGTCTGAAGGATCAGCATCAGGTTTATCATCTGGACGTGAAGTACGCACACATACATTGTGTAGACCGCTCGTTGGATTGATCCAATCTTGATCAAACTCGTACCAAGCCGCTTTACGTGGGATAAGTGGTGGAGAGAATACCACTTTCTCGTTATTAGACCATGTCGTACCACCATCTGTCGAGAACTGAACCAAACAGCTATCCAAAATCTTAGCACCTGTGTTCTTGATTTGAACTTTCAAGTGGTTGTTTTGATCAGGTACTGGTAAGTATTCTACGGTTGTAACCTCAATTGGAGCGGCACTGTTTTGAGGAGGAATATAAACCTCTACTTTGTCAATGTTCCATCCGTCATTATTACCTGAGGCTGTTTTGAAGCGAGCTCTAAGGATTAGAGGCGCTTGAGAGAAGTTCCATCCGGCTAGTGGCCAAACTGAGTTTTGGGTACCGATATTACCCACCCAAGCATCGCCAAGGCCGGCAGTACCAGTATTGTACCAGTTCGTACTCACTACGTTCTGTGGATCCCAGAAACCTAGGGTATTCCATGTACCACCACCTTGCCACTCAATGACAGCTTGGTCACCGGTACCTAGGTCGATATCGTGTGTTAATTTCAATTCGGCACCTGCAATGGTATCAAAACCGATAAAGCGAGGGAAGTATAAGAACTCTTCTACGTTACCAGGTACATTCTGGTTTGGACGTGAGGCATAGCCATTCTTACCATTAAGGGCATTGATATCATCCACTTCCCAAAGGTTCAAATCACCTGCAACGAAGAAACCAGAAGAATCACCGCTATTACATGATTCGAAATCTTCTACGAATCCAGTTTGAATATATAGTTCAGGCCATCCGGCAGATTTCGTATATACACTATCATTCCAAGTGCTGTTATCGCCACTCTTATCGGTCCAAGCATAAACTTCAAACGTTCCTGTTGGCCATGCAACAGTGTTCGTGTTATCAGTACAGATGGCCGTCTGACCTGCTGATACTGAAGAAGAGTAGGTGAAGTTGTACGTTGTACTCACCCCAGCATTGACACCACAAGTAGGCGTTACCGTGTAGTAAATCGGGATGTTCGATTGCGCATTCTTACCGAAGTTACGAATCTTGAATTCCGCTTTCAATTGCGCCGGTCCACCTACAAGGTTGATACGAGTGGCGGGGTTTTCAATATTGATCATCCCTACATCAGTATTGGCTTTGTCGTAGATGACGATATCATCAAAGGCGATGTCCGCCGCAACCCCAAATCCAGATTTTTGAGCGATAAAGCGAAGTTTTACCAAATCACCACCATTGCTCAAATCCACTTCGTAGAACGACCAACCGTCTTTCTCGTCAGTGAGGGTAGTGGTATATGGTGTCATTGGGTTCGTCCAAGCGTTCTCGCTGTCCTTAATCCATTGTACGCGGATCGCACCGATATCGGCACCGTACATGTGGTGACGGAACTGAAGTACTGGTTTGGTCATACCGGTCAAATCCAAACACTTAGAAACGAGCGTCGCCGAAGCTGGGCTAATTCCGTAATCACCTTCAGTTACAAGGTAATTGCCTTGGCCACTCACGTCGCTAATAGGTCCTGAACCTACTGTAGGGGTAAACTTGGTTCCTACCATGAAGGCGTAATCACCAGAGTTACTAGCAGGAACTGGAGTAAAGACTGTCGTTGGGAATGAACCTGGGTTTGCTGCGGTGTTCGCGCCGGCAGTCGTTCCTGCACCGTCAAAGTCTAGGACATAAGGGAAGGTGCTGTACGGCTCCTCGTGTACAATACGAATAGGACCAATAGTATCATTGGTATTGGTAGAATCACCAGGTTGTTCTGTATATACCCAGATGTCGTAGATACCATAGCCGCTTAGGTTTGGACCTGTCGCAAAGGTGAAGTACGTTGAATCCCCAGTTTCTAGCATTTTCTGGGTAATGTACTCAGTATGGGTTACGTTGGTGGTCGTTCCAGAAGTATTGGTGTAATCGTAATCCCAAGTTACAGGGACACTATCCAATGTATTACAGCCATTGTTCTGAATCCACAAATCAATCAGTTCATTGTTGCTGTATGAACAGTAACCATTTTCAGGATTGAAAACATCGCGAAGGGCCACATCATATGGTTCTGGTTCGTAGATGCGGATGTTATCAATGGCAACATCACCTTTCAACGCGTTACCGCGATTCACAGAGAAGCGAAGACGTACATAATCGCCTGTGATGTCGTTCAATGCTACCGTGTAGGTTTTGTATGGATCTGTTGATTTTGATTGCTGTTCACCGTCTATACGAGCTAGACCCGTGTAGGCAGAAGAGTTGAAACCTGTATCTGCGGTAATCGCTAAGAAATCAATATGTGCACCGTACATGTGGTAATCAAACTCAATAACTGCACAGTTGTAGTTTCTCAAATCCAAACAAGGCGTGATCATGTGTGCCTTATCGTTAGAAGAACCTTGTTCTGCTTCGGTGTACACGTACTTACCATTACCGTTGGCAGAGGCATCGCCATCTGGACCGGTAAGGTTCGTTGAAGTAGCTCCTGTACGAATAGACCAAGCAAAACCTACAGTATTCTCATTGGGGATTACTTTCCAGTTTTTACCATATGGTGGATTTTGATCAGGGAAGTTACCGCGGTGGGTAACCCCGGTGGCTCCCGTACCTGTACCGGCGACCCAGTACTGCGAATCCTCAAAATCTTCTTCTAACGGAAGTAAGGTTGAATATGGGAATGACGTACCCGTTGTGGTTCCACAAATAGGAGGAAGCGCAGCATCACGCCAGAATTTATACGTGGTGTTCGTGGCCGTCTCGAGGGGGTCGCGAACTACGTTAGGACAGGCACAGTCAAAGATGCGTACATACCACTCGATAGTATCGCTGACACCGATGTTGTTGAAACTGTAGGTGTACTGTGATGAATCTGGACAACTAGCGGAGAACGAAGATGACATTAAAGAATCTGTCCATGCACCCCAACCAGCCCCGCTGTAGTCGTAGCGACGGAAGTAAATGCGCATACTATCTACACCCACATTGTCTTTACCTTTTACGCGTACGTCCTGTGAAGGCATATATCGTGCACCATTAGGTTTTGCTTGTACACTCACATTGATCCAATCCAAGGTTGGAGGTTCAAGTTCACATGGTGCACCTTCCACCATCAAGTTATCTACAAACCAACCCGCCAATGAAGCCGGTGAAGGAGTCCCTGATTTGTTAGTCATCACGAAGCGGATTTTACATTGTGCATATCCGTATTGTGAGTTGGTGTTGTCGTAATCTCCGAGGTAAGAGCTCAAATCGAATGTCTCGCGTGCCCACCAAGTAGAGGTTGGTGTAGTACCGGTGTTCGAGTTACCGATGGTCGGCCCTTGCCAATAAGGCGACAGTAGCGCCGAAGGGTAGGAAAGTTCGTTGAACCAACCTTGAGAACTAAACTGCGGGCTTTCCCCTTGGTAGTGCGTACCGGTGAGGTTTACCCAAGTCTGTCCATTATCCTTGGACATCTGGATATATGCTTTCTGGATGTATCGAATCTTACAAATTTGGTCGAAAGTGAATCGAACGTTGGTGTAAGAGATGGTTGAGAAAGCATCTGTTTCGAAAATGATGGAGTCACTAGAATAAATCTGCGTATGGAAAGACATTCCTCCAGTTGTTTTGAGGTAGGCGGTGTCGTTCCAAGATCTAGTGGCGTTGGCGGAATCTGTATTGTAATTCGCAGCGATTGAGTCGGCCCCGAGGGTACCGTCAAAATTTTCAGTGAAAACCGTATCAATCGGTGGTGCGAACTGCCCAAAAACTGCTGGGGAAGCGAGGGCTACAAAAAGTACAGCTAGTAAGCTTTTCTTCATTCTTTATGCGTTTGTGTTAACGTACAACATGGGTATTTACAAATATATAAAAATGGGGATGCGCCCGACCTGAGACGGGAGAAAAGTGCAATTAAAATGCGTTAACGAAAGGGTTGGAGGAGTGAACTATTTCACGTTGAAATAAAAGACCCGTTTTCCTTCCAAATAAAGTTCCAATAAATCGTTGCGTTTTACCGGGCCAACACCGGCTGGTGTTCCGGTAAAAATGAGATCCCCGGTTTTCAGTGTAAAATACTTCGAAACGTGGCTAATAATCTCGTTCACAGGGAATAGCATCATGGCTGTATTGCCTTGTTGGACCGTCTTGCCATTGATTTCTAAGTGGAAGTTGATGTTTTGAATGTCTTTGCCCAAGGATTCCAAGGAGAAAAATTTAGATACCGCCGCAGAGCCATCAAAGGCTTTGGCCTTTTCCCATGGCAATCCCTTCTCTTTGCACTTTGCCTGCACATCACGTGCAGTAAAATCAATGCCAAGCCCCACTTCTGTATAGTACTTATGAGTAAATCTTGGCTCAATATGTTTGCCAAGGCGGTTGATTTTAATGACCAATTCTACTTCGTGGTGAACCTCATTGCTGTGCTCAGGAATGAAGAACGGATGCTTCTTCAAAAGCAAGGCCGTTTCCGGCTTGAGGAATACCACTGGCTCCTCAGGAATGGGGTTATTCAATTCTTCCGCGTGTTTCGCGTAGTTGCGTCCGATGCAAATGATTTTCATAATTCTTAGGCGCCTTTATTGAAAGATTTTAATCTGATTTTGGTCAATACTTGCTTGGTGTACAACGGAAAATCTGCATTTTGAATCCAGCTGTAGTAGCCCGGATTCTCCTGAAGCACGCTTTCTACCGTTTGTCCTCGGTATTTGCCGAAGGTGAAGATTTCTTGCCCTTGGCCATTGTAGGCGATGAAGCCCGCAAAATCAGCCACCTTTTGACGGTTAGAGAACTCGGCCAAGAAACTCATGTCGTTTTCCAATTCTTCATACCGGTCTAGCTGCGATTTCAGAACCTCGTAGGTGGCCAGCACATCTGCCTCTGCACTGTGGGCATCCTCGAGTGATTTGCCACAATAAAACTTATACGCGGCCGTAAGGGTGCGCTGCTCCATGCGATGGAAGATGTTCTGGACATCAACTGCACGGCGTTTGCTCATGTCAAACTCTATTCCGGCACGCAGGAATTCCTCTGCAAGAAGGGGAATGTCAAATTTATTGCTGTTGTATCCCGCGAGATCGCTGTCTTCGATCAGTCCATTCACTTCAGCAGCAAGATCAGCGAAGGTGGACTTATCGGCTACGTCGGCATCATAGATGCCATGGACAGCGGAAGCCCCTGCAGGAATAGGAATGGTAGGGTTTACACGCCAGGTGTGGGTTTCTTCTTTGCCGTCCGGATGCACCTTGTGCACGCAAATTTCGACGATGCGGTCGTTGGTGACATTTACGCCGGTGGTTTCGAGGTCGAAAAAGCAAATGGGACGGGTCAGTTGTAAATCCATGGTTTGGGTGTTGTGTAATTAAAAAGCCACCCTAATTGGGCGGCTTTTAAAGATAATTCAAATATCATAAAACAGTTCTAGATCTCGCGGTTTAAATCCCAAGCTTCGAGGTAGTCCGCTACTCGTTTTACGAACATACCGCCCAGTGCGCCATCTACTACGCGGTGGTCATAACTATGACTTAAGAACATTTTGTGACGGATACCAATCATATCGCCCTCCGGTGTTTCAATTACTGCTGGTTTTTTCACAATAGCACCGGCTGCCATTATGGCTACTTGTGGCTGATTGATAATAGGCGTACCGAGTACATTGCCGAAGGTACCTACGTTTGTTAGGGTGTAGGTTCCACCGGAGATTTCGTCCGGCTTCAGTGCATTGTTGCGCGCTCTATTGGCCAAATCATTCACCGCCTTGGTCAAGCCTAATAGTGAAAGTTGGTTGGCATTCTTCACCACAGGTACGATCAAGTTACCCGATGGAAGGGCTGCAGCCATACCCACATTGATGTGCGCATGCTTGATGATTTTGGTGCCGTCCACGCTCACGTTGATCATAGGGAAGTCTTGGATGGCTTTCACGATGGCCTCCATGATGATTGGCGTGAAGGTGATTTTATCACCGTGCTTTTGCTGGAAGGAATTCTTCACTTTGTTTCTCCATTGCACCACTCGGGTCATATCTGCTTCCACGAAGCTAGTCACGTGTGGAGAGGTATGCACTGAATTGACCATGTGGTCCGCAATGAGCTTGCGCATGCGGTCCATCTCAATAATTTCAGCGCCTGGCGTTGGCGTAATGCTTGGAGCTGAAGTGGCAGCAGGTACGGTTGGTGCAGCAGGTGCCGGTGCTGCTGGCGCTGATGCGGCGGGTGCCGGGGCAGCCGCAGGAGCTGGGGCGCTTTGGGCACGACCTCCTTCAATGTAGGCGAGTAAATCAGTTTTAGTCACACGGCCGTCCTTTCCTGAGCCGGCAATGGCATCAAGTTCAGCTTGCGAAATGCCTTCTTCCTTGGCCATAGAACGCACTAAGGGAGAATAAAATCTTCCGTTAGAATTTTTGGCGATAGGGGCATTGCTTGCGGCTGGTGCCACGGTAGCCGTGGCTGCGGCGATAGAAGTTTCGATTTCTTGTGCAGCAGCCTGTGGTGCAGGTTCAGCAGTTTCTACAGGTGCGGCAGCTGGTGCTGGAGCATCTCCTGCAGCCTCGGTTTCAATGATGGCGATAGGTGCGCCGACGGCGGCTACATCATTTACTTGGGCAAGGATTTTTACAATGATGCCGCTTACAGGGGAAGGGACTTCGCTGTCCACCTTGTCGGTGGCAACTTCTACGACACTTTCTTCTGCGTCGATGGTATCTCCTTCGTTCTTCAGCCAGTTGGTAATGGTGGCTTCGGCAACACTTTCTCCCATTTTGGGAAGGATCAATTCAAACTGAGCCATTGAATTTGGGTTTTTCTAATGCCCGAATTTACGGCAAAATCTTCCGAAAACAGCGACCAATTATTTTTTGCTCAGCTTCCACAACTGCTTCCAATCCCCACCAACATTAGCTTCTCTTGCATAGTTGATAACTAAAGCTTTTGCACTTTGTAGAACATCTAAATTTTCGGGAATTCCAGTGCGGATATCAAAAATCGGTGTTGCCATCATAGGGACGTTAAATTCTTGGGCATCTGCGGGACTATATCCCACTAACGTATGTCGGCCAGCGAGGAGCGGGAGAAATTGGCCCAAAATCTTCATCCATAATTTGCCTCTGCCTGCCCCGAAAAGGAGTACAGCGCTCAGCGGTAAGCTGGCTAAGATCAGCAAGGGGAGGAGGATATCTAGACTGCGTTTTTGGCGCACATAGACTGGATTCGCCGTTTGGAATAGGGAACCACCGTAGGCCTCGCCTTGTGTTAGGCTGCTGTTGGAGCCGACGAGGAAATTGCCCTGAGCGAGGAAGGTTTTGATGGCGCATTTCAGGCCAATTTCTTCCATGAATTGCATGAGTTCGGCATTGCTCAGCATGGAACTGTCTACAACGCATTCGTTGATTTGGTGAAGATCTACGAGATTTTTGATGTGTTCCGAAGCGTTTGATGGATTCTCGTGATGAATGAAAATTGCAGGCGAGATATTTCGCTCTGCTAAGAGTTGTTCTAAGTCCAATTTTCTTTGCGCCCCTCCCACAAACAATAAGCGAGGTCGACGCAAGGGTTTGGCGAAGAATTCGCGCTTGGTCAGCCATTCCAATAGTGTACGCCATGCCAGTACAGCTGCAGTTCCCCCGGTCGCTCCTAAGACTAACAGGGCTCGAGAAAAACGCAAGTCTTCGGGCAACAACCCGTATCCAAATCCCAATAACAGGGTCGCGGCAATCATGCTGCGTACCACTCCTGCGGGGCGTGCATACTTGCTGTAGGTGCCGCTGAACCACAAACCTAGAATCCAGACCAGCACATAGCTTCCTTGTACGTAGTAGGTATAGGTATCCGGGTAGGAGCCACCGTTGATGAACCTGTGGTTGGACTCCCAATAACTTTTTAGTTGTTCTAGGACAATGGCGAGTACGGCTGCATCGATCAAGGGAGCCGCTGCGCTTCGTCCTAATCTGGCGAGGATGGCGAGGCTGGCGCGGAGGTAGATGCCGGTGTAGATCAATAAGGTGTAGGCCAGGGCAGAGCCGCCGCTGAACTGTTTGCGTGAACAGCACCATGGCTTGGTAGAACATGCGCACGTAGTTGAGGCTGCCGCGTTTGGTGCTTTCGCCTTTGTAATGAATGATTTGGCTCTCGGCGAGGTAATGGTTTTGACGCCCGGTTTTTACGAGCTCGTAGCTAAGGTCGATATCTTCCCCATACATGAAGTATTGGGGATCAAACCCGCCCACTTGGCGTAAAAGATCCGTAGGTACCATCATGTAACAGCCGACCAATATGTCGACCTGATGATTTGAATCTGGATCGAGGTGGCCCAAGTGGTAGCGCGAGAACAGGGGTGATCGAGGGAAGAGTCTGGAGAGGCCAGAGATTTTAAAGAAGGCCGTCATTGGGGTAGGAAGGCCGCGCTTGCTTTCAGGAAGGAATTGGCCCGATCCATCAATCCCCTTGATACCCAAACCGCCCACTTCGGGATGCGCCTTTAAATAATTGAGCGACACCTCCAGCGTATCCTCGCGAAGGACCGTATCCGGGTTGAGGATGAGGGTATAGGAGCCTTTTGCTTGTTCAAATCCTTGGTTATTGGCTTTGCCGAACCCCAGATTTTGCGCGTTGTCGGTCCAACGAACTTTGGGGAACAGATTGAGTATCATGTCCTTGCCAGAATCTGAGCTGGCATTATCGATAACGATGACTTCATAACTGTACTGGGTTTGGCTGCGGTAAATGCTGTCCAAACATTGGGTCAAGAAGGCCTTGACGTTGTAATTGATAATGACAATACTGAGGTCCACTACTTCGGAAGGCTTTGTTCGTAGGGAATGCGGTGTTGTATGCTGCGCCCGAGGGTGACTTCATCTGCAAATTCTAATTCGTCTCCGACCGCAATGCCTCGGGCAATGGTGGTGAGTCGAACGTCCAGATCTTTGACCTTTCGGTAGAGATAGAAATTTGTCGTGTCGCCTTCCATGGTAGTGTTCAGCGCGAAGATGAGCTCTTTGACTTCCCCAGTTTTCAATCGTTCGAGCAGGGAATCTATGGTCAGGTCGCCAGGGCCTATGCCGTCCATTGGGGAAATCAATCCACCGAGCACATGGTATTTGCCCTGATAGCCGCCTGTATTTTCAATGGCCATCACATCGCGTACATCTTCAACGACACAAACGGTCGTTTCGTCTCTTTTTGGGGAGGCACAAATGCTACACTCTTCGGTATCCGAGATGGTATGACAGGTGGAGCAGAAGGTGGTATTGTCTCGAAGATCGAGCAATCGCTCGGCCAATCGGTGAGTTTGATCGGCCGGTCGGCGCAACAGGTGCAGGGCCAGACGAAGGGCAGTCTTCTTACCGATGCCGGGAAGACGGCTAATTTCCTCTACGGCAGCTTCTATTTTTCGAGACGAGAAATTCATGTGCTTTCAAAAGTAAGGGATTGCGCATATTTGTGAACATGAACTACACGCTCTTTTTAACCCTTTTGTTGGTATATGTCGCTGTTTTGGTCATTGTGGGCCGATTCACTGCTGGCTCCGGCTCGAACCAAACCTTCTTTACGGCGAACCGAAATGCGAATTGGCTCTTGGTCAGCTTCGGCATGATCGGCGCTTCCTTATCGGGGGTCACCTTCATTAGCGTCCCAGGCTGGACCGCGAATTCCGGCTGGACCTACATGCTTATGGTCCTGGGCTACCTCATTGGTTATGCCATCATCGCGTTCGTGCTGCTGCCGGTCTATTACCGCTACAAGGTGATCAGCATTTACTCGTACTTGGGATACAAATTAGGCAAAGAGAGTTACCAAACCGGATCTGCATTCTTTCTGCTCTCACGCATTATTGGTGCTTCCGGGCGCCTGTACATCGTAACGATGATCGTACAAATCACCATCTGCGATGCGTTCAACATCCCGTTCTTGGTGACTGCAATGATCGTCCTTGCACTCATAGCAGTATATAGTGCAAGCGGGGGCATTGCCACCATCGTCATCACCGATACGCTGCAAACCACGTTGATGCTTGCCGCTACTGGGATGGCGCTGTATTTTGTAGGACGTGAGGTTCTGAGCGAAGGCCAGGGGTTATGGTCTTACATTTCTTCTAGCGACCAATTCTATTTTGTCGAAGAAGGCACCGCTCGTGCTTGGTGGAAGCAAGTGTTGGGAGGGGCTTCCATTGCCGTTGCCATGACTGGCCTCGACCAAGATATGATGCAGAAAAACCTTACGGTGCGCACTCTGCGCGGGGCTCAGAAAAACATGATCCTACTGGGTATAACCTTGATTTTCGTCAACGCCCTTTTCTTGAGTTTGGGTGTGGTCTTATCGGATTATGCCGCCATGGCAGGTATTTCAGAAACGGGGGACAAGATGTTTGCCGCGGTGGCGACCAGCTCGGCCATGCCGCCGGTTCTTGGGGCCGTTTTCTTCCTCGGTCTGCTCGCAGCCGCCTTCTCCAGTGCCGATAGCGCCCTGGCCTCGCTTACCACTGCGTTTTGCGTGGACTTTTTAGGGCTCGAAGGCGAGGGCTCAACCACGACCCGCAACCAAGTCTATGTAGCCTTCATGGCCGTGATCCTTGCCGTCATGTTTGGGATTTACCAGCTGCAAGAGGAAACCATCATTTCCACCTTGTTTACTGCTGCAGGCTACACCTACGGGCCATTATTAGGATTGTTTGCGCTAGCATTAACGACCAACCGCACGATCTCACATTGGGGCGTTTTGGCCGTCGCCATCGCAGCGCCATTGCTGTCCTATGGACTGAGCCTGTGGGCGCCCACGTTGGGCTATACCATTGGGTTCGAATTATTGCTTTACAACGGAGCGATCACTTACGTGGGCGCCTGGCTGATTAGCCAAGCACCCTCACGTAGTTAGTGAATGATAGAAATTCTTTGAGTACTGCGCAGCCCATTGTTGCTTACTTCGAGCAGATATGTACCGGCTGGCATTTGTTGGTAATCTAGGATGAGATCACCAGTTACTGTTGGGTAGGTGCTGCGAGATAGAGCAGCGCCGCTGAGGTCAAATAATTGGATCTGTACCGCACCTTCAACTTCACCCATGTTGATCTGAATCAAGCCATTCGACGGGTTCGGATATAGGGTCCAATTAGTTTTCTCTATATCACCCAATCCAATGTTGTTGTAGGTCGTGGTCGTTTGATCCGTCCCACAATCTGTCGTGATCGTCAAGGTAATGGTGTACGACGCGCCTCCCGTAGCGTAGGTATGCACAGGGTTTTGTGTGGTATCGGTCGTACCGTCGCCAAATTCCCACAACCACGCCGTCGGGGCTGGGGTACTTTGATCGGTAAACTGGTAGGTCGTTCCCGAGGTTAGGGCGAGGCCAAACTTCGCATCTAGCTTAGGGCCTGGAACCAATACGGCACTATCCGCGACGAAGGTGTAGGCATTGTAATAGGTATATTCTAGATCGTAATCTGTGGCGATGTTCAGGGTGGTGTTGTGTGCACCGAGGCCTGCGAAGGTCGAGGTGAGCGATGAGCCCTGGCGGTTCAAGGTGAAATCACCGGCCAACGTGGTGTCTGTCGAGGTAAGTTCGAAGCTGAACGGCACATCTTCACAGATGGTCGATGGCAATTGTAGGGTCGCTGTAGAAGGAGTACCGCCCAAATCAATGACGCGGATGTTGTCCAAATACAGGTTGTTTCCGTAGCCACAAATGCCCATGAATTGAAATTGTATGAAGTCCGAGGCGAGGTTGCCGAGCGCCACGGTATCCGTGCGCCAATCTGCCTTGCCTGAAGGCACGTAGGTGGAGTTGCTAGAACTTACCGTGGCAAGATCTGCGTTGCCTTTGAGGTAGAGGGTATCGAAGGTCGATCCACAATCCGTACTCACGAGTACGGCCAAGGTATCGGCATACGTGCTCGAATAGGGGGCGTAGCTAATATCAAACATCAAGGTAGGATTGCTGTAGCCACTCACATCAAATTTCGGGCTCTCCAAATAATCTACAGCGCCTGTGCTGCCGTAGTTGTAATAGCCCATGTACATCGCCGCAGATTTGGCACCTGTAGGTCCAGCCACTTCTGCCATTGCCCAAGTTGTTCCGCCGTCCGGATTGATGACCGTGAAATCTGAGTTTGAGGCGAAGGTCCACGTTTCCACAACAGGCAATCCAGGCAGCGGACTGACCGTAATGTAGTTCGTTTGAACGAGGGTGTCGGAACCGTAGTTGTTCGTTGCAATCAAGGTGATGCTGTAGCTGCCGTAAGCGCTGAAACTGATCTCAGGGTTTTGGCTGGTCGCACTTGTTCCATTCACAAAGCTGTGGGTAGAGGGAGTAATGGACCAATTCCACGAGGTCGGTGTTTTCTGACTGTCGTCTGTCAAGACAATAGCCGTATTCAAACAAGGGGTGGTGGTACTCGCACTGAAGTCCGCATCCGGCACCCCGATGTTATCAATCACGCCTACTTCATCAATGGCAATATCGCTCTGATAACCGTCTCCGGTGGTTCCGGTGAAGCGCAAGATGATGGTGTCGCCGGCATAGGATACTAAATCTTCGGTCACATTGACCCAGCTGTTGCCCTGGCTGCCGCTTACGCTGGTCAACAGGTGCCATTGGTTGCCGTCGAAGAGTTCGACTTTTAGGCTTCCGATATTGGCTCCATTCATGTGGTAAGAGAAGCTCAATTCAGGCGCGATGGCTGTGCTCAAATCAATACACGGGCTCAACAATACCGCATCTTGGTAATCACAGTTCCCTGAAGATTCAAGGTAGAGGTATTTGCCATTTCCGCTCACATCAGCACTGGGACCCGTACCGGCACTCTGCGTACCGCCGCTCCAAGTTCTCCAATCGATATCGTCCTCACTACCGTTGGCTAGGTTCACCCAATTTCCTCCCAAACTACACGCCGTGCCGCCACAGTTCGTGGCATTGCTACAGTTGCTGAACCCGTTCATGTTTTGCCCAAATGGCAAGGCATAGAGGGTAGAGTTGAAGTAGGTGATGTTGGTCTGTACGGTATCGTTCAAGCCGTTTTGGTCGCCGCTCAATTCCGACCACACCGTGATGTTTTGATTGCTGGTGCCTGACCACGCCAACGGGGTTGCGAAGGTGAAGGCCGTATCGCCATAAGGAGGGACGCTCGCGAATAGCGTATCTCTGACTGTCGTACCGTTGAACGTGTAGGCCACGGCCACGGTGTCCAAGGTGCTGGTGGACGGATTGTTAATCTGGATGCTGACGGGAACCGAAGTGCTGTGGCAGCTGGTCACAAGGGTGGGGTTTAATACGGCGCCAATTGCGGCATCGCGTGGCAGCGGACAAGCACTCGTTCCCGCAGGTAATTCAATAGCATAAGCACGCTTACCGTGTACACCATCCAGATCGGCACTACCGCTGATCCAAGTCGCTGCGGTCGGCTGGTAAGGAATAACCATCGAGTTGGTTGGTGAGGTCATCACGCTGTCCATGTATTTCGCGCCGAGGATGTAGGCGGTATAGCTGTTCGCCCCGCTCACGGTTCCCACGGTAATTTTTACACTGTCCGGACACGCCCAATCCAGCTGTACGCTGTTCGGCTGGCCTAAGATGAGGAACGGCCCTGCAATAGAGGTATCAGAACCATTGATCACGCGCAAGAAGGCATCATTAGTCGCCACGTACGGCACGCTCCAGTTCGCCACTCGGTTCCCGCTAATAGCACTGAGGCTCAACGAAGACCAAGTCGCCATCGAATCCGTACTGTACGCCCAGCTCAACCCTGTGGTCGGGCCGTTCCAGCGTACGGTGGTAGCGCCCGGTTCTAGGGCAGCGCCGGCATGCGGGTAATCCAAGCTGATGGTGCTCATCTCGTAATCATAGACCACATAGAATTTCTGTGGGCCCGAAGGCACATTCGTTCCGTAGACCTTTAGGGTAAAGTCACCGGTAGACGGGGTGGATAGGGTCACCTGCTCGGCGTTATTCAAGGTATCCACACCACGTGTGGCTAAATAGTTCAAGGTGGTAGCGTTAGGCGCCGGGTTGAGCACCCAAGGTTGGAAGCTGCTGCTTTGGCTTTCGTCAACTACCTCAAAATCGAGGTTGTTGACCAATGCTTTCGAGGCGAAGGTGGACCCTTCTGTATCCGTCCAGTACAACATGGCGCGGAAGTCTTTGGCACCGGCCGGCAGGTTGATGCTGTAGGACAGGGTGTCGTTGGTGGAAGCGGTACCTACAAAGAAATTGGTATCGGTAATGGTACGCAACGCGCGGCGTGCGTTGATGCGGCCGTAGCCGAAAATAAAATCGGGCCCTACATTCCCTAAATCATCCGCCGTATTCATTCCAATGGCTTTCAACAATCCGCCGTCGGCCGTGTCGTTCTGAATGACATCGTAAGCGTTGTGCAAAACCGCAAAAAAGCCCGCTGCCCCTGGAGCGGCCATTGAGGTCCCGGTCTTATAGCCGTAGGTATGTGGGTCGATGGTGCTGTAGACGTTTGTTCCTACTGAGGCGATGTCCGGTTTAATACGTCCATCATCTGCAGGGCCACGTGAGGAGGATGGGGCAATGGCATCTAGGTAGGTGATGTTCGCCGTTGCCACCACGTTCTTCCCTTGCTTGTGTCCACCGGTGATATTCCCCCATTGAGAGCCGGCGCCATAGCCACAGTTTGATCCGTTACTGTTTCCGGCACTAAAAACGTGTAGGAGGGCTGGATTTTGAATGATGTCTTTATCAACTTGGGCTGCATAGCTGGTGTATCCCGCGTTACAGCCGTTTGAGTAGGAAGAATTGGTCACGCGAACGCCATAGCTGTTGTAGTGCGCATCAACGTTCGATAAGTTGCCCGGGTAGCTGTAGTACACGTTGTAGGCTCCGGGGGCCACACCTTCTCCGTCCGGATCGATATTACCGGCGCCGAGGATGGTTCCCGCCACGTGATCCCCATGGTCTCCCAAACTCGTACCTGCCAATGAGGTGAGTCGGCCTTTGTAATCTGCGTGTGGGCCTATATCTCCATCGTCGCCATGGCCCACCGCTACGCCCGTACCGTCGTAGGGAAGAGAGGCTTGCGTTTGGGATACACGCCCGGCTGCTCGTGCATTGAAGTTTTCCGGGCTTCCAGGCTCTTCGATGGCTTGAATGAATCTGATTTGCTCGTAAGCGGCGAGGTTCAATAGGTCGTTCGGGTCAACCAGTAGGGTGTACCAATTATTCCCCAAGGCCTCTGCTTTAAAAAAGGCCATGGCGGTTGGAAGGGATTGGCGAACCTCAAACAAGATCGCGACCTCATCGCCCACCCAAGCCCAGCTCGGAATGTCCATTGTCGCCAACGGCCCATCTAATTTCATGGCCGCGCTAAAGGGCATGAAGGCACTAACGCCCGCGTTTTTCAAGGCATCCGCTGTGATTCCGCCCGGTAGCGCCACTTCGAAGGCATTTTCAGGCAAATATTGCATGAGCTCAACGCCCAAATCCTCCAAGGCTTTTTTATCTTCGGCAAGCACTGGACCATCCCATAGCGCCACGCCATAGGTAGTACGCTGTGCTTTGATACCTATAAAAGTCTCTTTTTCAATACGATAGGTTCCGGATTTAAGTTTTAGGGCCAATTGGGCCTGCGCTTGAAAACCAACAATCGTGAGTAGGAGGAGTAAAAATCGAGTCATAGACAATGAAAAATTGGAACGTGAATATACTATCTAACCGCCGCCATTTAAAATGGTTGGGGCTCTTCCTTTTAGTTTTCCACATAAACCATGCCCAAGCCCAATACAAACCCTTGACCCAAAGCCAAGCCATGGCTGAAATGGAGCGCTTTGGCTCCGGCAAGCGCGTGTTGTACATGGCGGCCCACCCCGACGATGAAAATACCCGATTGATTGCGTGGTTGTCGAATGCGCTTGATGCGGAAACTACATATTTATCGCTTACCCGAGGTTCGGGCGGACAAAATTTGATCGGCGACGAGCTTGGAGCCGAGCTCGGTGTGATCCGTGAACACGAACTGCGCGCCGCACGTAGTGTCGACGGAGGGAACCAGCGTTTCACCGATGCCCTTGACTTTGGATATTCCAAAAGTGTAGACGAGGTGTGGACCAAGTGGGACCACGACGACCTCCAATTGCAAGCCGTGCGCACCATACGAGAACTGAAGCCAGATTTTATCATTACACGTTTCCCTCCAGACGAGCGCGCCGGTCACGGCCACCACACGGCCTCAGCTGAACTGGCCATCGAATGTGCGGAGCTCGCCGCAGACGAGCAATACGACATAGCAACGGCAGCTTGGTCCGTACAGGGCGTTTGGTGGAACACCTCCGTTTGGTGGGATCCTACCTTGAAAGACGATCCGGAAGCGGTGTACCTAGATATGAGTGGATTCGACCCGTTATTGGGAGATACCTATGGCGCCATCGGCGATGCCGCGCGTTCCATGCACAAGTGTCAGGGATTTGGTGTTCCCATCAATCGCGGTCCGCGTGAAGAGTACTTCAAGAAGCTTTGGGGCGGGGGCGATTTATCGGCTTACCTCATGCCGGATCGTGGCGCGGATGCTCAAAGTTTGTTGGCACAAGACGCGGCTTTTGCCCTTGAAATAGGCGACCAAAAGCAAGCCATTGCCAAATGGGCAGAACTGGGCAAGGTATTGTTGGAGCAAACCACCCCAGAATCTGATAAATACCAGCGCTGGCAACAGGTCATGCTGCATCTTTTGGGCGTGTATGCTGAGGTCTTCACTTCTAGTAACCCTATGCCGGAAGGTCCCTCATATACAGCGACCTTGGTGCTTCAAGCCCTAAATTTTGATCTGGAAGTGAAGCTCGCCTCGGTTAAGGCACCCACTAAAGATATTGGATTGAATCCCGCACAGGTACTGACTAGCGAAGGACAGGAGCTTGAAGTAGATTTATACGATGAGGGTAAGATTACAAAGTACATTAGGGTCCGATTAGAACATGAATCCGCCATCATTTTACTCTACCTCAAGCCTGTCGCGAAACTCAGTGAACGCGCTGTAGGGGAATACCGAGAGGGGGTCGCAGTGGAGCCGGCCATTCATGCGAAGTTCGACCAAACCGTCTATTGGAATACGGGCAAAAAAGGATCTATTGGATACAGCATTTACTCCAAGGATGGGGGTGAGTTGAGTTGGTATTTGAGTGCCTCAAATGAGTTGAATCTTGCGTGGGATCATGTGGAAAGTGCAACGCTGAATGCAGGTTGGAATCACTTTGAGGTCGAGTTGCCATCGAAGATGTCTAATGGGGTGTTCCAATTGAATATCGGTGATGTGCCGACTTCACAATTGGGTTTGATGTGGTTTCCTTCGTACTCGGAAAAGCAAACCATCAGCTACCCACATATAGGCACACATTATAGGTACACTCCGGCACAAGCGACTTTAACCGTCCTCGACCTCAATAAAAAGCGCATCAAAGTGGGCTACATTGAAGGGGCAGGGGATTTGATGGATGAGACGTTAGAGAGCGTCGGCTATGAGGTGGTTAGGATTACAGAAGAGACGCCAGAGCTTTGGGATGAAGTGGATGCCGTATTGGTTGGCATTCGTGCCTTTAATACCGAAGCATGGTTGATGGAGAGTGAGGAGCGCATCAAAAGTTTTGTGGCCAATGGCGGAAATTTTGTGGTGACCTATACTACGGCGGGCCGAAGCGGGATGGCATTGCCATTGCCTGTGCCTTTGACCGTGGGCCGTGATCGTGTGACGGAAGAAGAGGCGCCGGTGGCGCTGAAAGAATTGGACCTCCTTCAAGAACCCAATGCCCTCAGCGAAGCTGATTTTGAACAATGGGTGCAGGAGCGTGGTTTATATTTCCCGAGCGAATACGAAGGCTATACCACCGCTTTGAGCATCACGGAATCTACGGGGACTGTGTATGAAAACTCGACTGTGGTTGCAGAGTATGGGAAAGGTTCCGTAATTTACACAGGCCTGTCGCTCTTCCGGGAATTGCCGAAAGGGGTTCCAGGCGCTTTGAGACTACTACAAAATATC
The DNA here is from genome assembly GCA_022424815.1 of Schleiferiaceae bacterium. GTDB lineage: Bacteria > Bacteroidota > Bacteroidia > Flavobacteriales > Schleiferiaceae > UBA10364. Next base: position 23,911 of record JAKMGS010000008.1, read on the forward strand.
CTGCATTATGACCGTTAAGAATCCCTCAATCATTAATTGGAAGAAGTACTACATCGGCGTGATCGCGCTGTTGGTAGCGGAGATTGTGGCGTTCTATTTCATCACGCGTCAATACGTGTAAATGCACCCCTTAGATTGGTTCGTCTTAGTAGGGACGCTGGCCCTTATTGTAGGGTATGGTGTCTATAAAACTCGGTTGCGTGCGGCTGGGGAGTTGCTCAGTGGTTCGAAAGATGTGAGTTTATGGACCATTGGATTAGGCATCATGGCTACCCAGGCCTCGGCCATCACGTTCTTGTCCACGCCCGGTCAGGCCTATGCCGAGGATATGGGATTTATTCAGTTCTATTTTGGTCTTCCCCTCGCAGTTATTCTGGTCAGCGCCTTCTTTGTGCCTGCCTACAGAAAGATGAGTGCCATCACCGCGTACCAATTCCTCGAGCAACGTTTCGACCGCAAAACCCGATTGTTTACTGCAGCCCTTTTCTTGATGTCGCGCGGCTTAGCAGCGGGCATTACCATCTTCGCGCCGGCCATCGTCCTAAGCGCCGCACTGGGCCTGTCCCTCAACCTCATGATCATTATCATAGGGCTGATCGTGGTCTTCTACACGGTGAGTGGAGGCTCCGCAGCAGTGGCTGTGACACAGAAATGGCAGATGCTGACCATCCTTGGCGGAATGGGGATTGCGGCCTATTTATTGGTCGATAAGATTCCCGTGAGCATGCCGGAAGCCTACGACATCGCGGGACAGATGGGCAAGTTTCACATCATCAACACCTCCATGGACATGGGCACGCGCTACACCCTGTGGTCGGGTCTCGCCGGTGGGTTGTTCCTTTCGTTGAGTTATTTGGGTACTGATCAGAGCCAAGTCCAGCGTTATCTCGGCGCAAAAAACCTCTCTACCAGCCGTTTTGGCCTGCTTTTCAACGGGGTGTTTAAAGTGCCTATGCAATTTGGAATTCTCTGTGTGGGTGTCTTGCTTTTTGTTTTTTACCAATTCACTCAACCGCCCATCTTCTTCAATGAAAGCGAAGTGAAACGAGCGCCCGTGGAAGTGCAAGCGGAATTGGCCGAACTGGAAAAATTCCATGCAAATTCCTTCGTCGCCAAGCGTGAAGCCCTCCTCATCGGAGATTGGGCCGCTGTGGATGCCCACAAGGAAACCCTTGCCCAAATCCGCGAGTCTTACATCACCACCCTCGAAGCACACGTGCCGAATTTTCAACGCAAAGACACGGATTACGTCTTTATCACCTTCGTGCTCAACTTCCTTCCGAAAGGCCTCGTGGGATTGCTATTGGCGGTGATCATTTCCGCCGCCATGTCCAGCACAGC
>JAKMGS010000182.1 GCA_022424815.1 Schleiferiaceae bacterium
GCATAGGGCTGGCCTTAATCGCATTGAGATTTCCATGGGAGGCCTTCCTGCAAGGCGCATAACTACTTCGACTAAATGATAGAACTCAAGAAGAAACGATCTTCCGAAAGGGAGCGCTGTGTTCTTGTTGCTATTGTCAATAAGCAGCAGGACGAAGAGAAGGCACTCGAATATTTGGAAGAGTTGCGCTTTCTCGCAGATACGGCAGGGGCAGATACGGTGCATATGTTCACCCAGAAATTGTCGCAGCCAAATTCTAAGACCTTCTTGGGTACAGGAAAGATGGAAGAGATCCTGGGTTATGTGAAAGCCGAGGGAATTGATATGGTGGTTTTTGACGATGAATTGACCCCATCGCAGCTAAAGAATATTGAGGCTATGATGGAAGTAAAAGTCATGGACCGAACCAATCTCATCTTGGATATTTTTGCCGCCAGGGCACAGACAAGCTACGCACGTACTCAAGTAGAATTGGCCCAATATCAATACCTACTTCCACGACTAACACGAATGTGGACGCACCTTGAAAGACAGAAAGGGGGTATCGGTATGCGCGGGCCCGGGGAGACCCAGATTGAGACAGATAGGCGAATCATTCAGCAGAAAATCTCTCAGCTTAAAAAGAAGTTGCAGAAGATTGATGTACAGATGAGTACACAGCGCAGTAACCGTGGTAAGCTCACTCGTGTGGCGCTTGTGGGATATACGAATGTGGGGAAGAGTACTTTGTTGAACTTGCTTTGTAAAACAGATGTACTAGCGGAAAACAAGTTATTTGCGACCTTGGATACGACGGTACGTAAGATCAATATTGATAACCTACCGTTGCTATTGACAGATACGGTAGGGTTTATCCGAAAGTTGCCCACCCAGCTGGTCGAGAGTTTTAAGAGTACCTTGGACGAGGTAAGGGAGGCTGATGTGCTGATGCATGTGGTAGATATTTCTCATCCAAATTTCATGGAACACATCGATAGTGTGAATGGCATTTTACACGAGATTGAGAGTTTAGATAAGCCGACCATTATGGTTTTTAATAAGATCGATGCCTTTACTTATGAGGAGGCGGATGAGTTTGATTTAGAATTGACGCCAAGAAATTACGATCTTGACCATTGGAAAAGGAGCTGGATGAACAAGATTGGCGAGCGTGCCGTCTTCATTTCGGCTCAAGACAGAAATAATATTGACGAATTAAGACGCACGGTGTACCGTGTGGCATCAGAAATACATGCATCAAGGTTCCCATTTAATACCTTTTTGTACTAAACCTAAAACGACATGAGTCAAAGACCCATACGCAAAGCGGATACATTAAAGTACCACCAGCAGCCCAAGCCAGGTAAGATTGAGGTCATTCCTACAAAGCCCTCAAACTCTCAGCGTGATTTGAGCATCGCCTATTCTCCAGGTGTGGCAGAGCCTTGTAAAGAGATTGCAGCCAACCCGGAGGACGTGTACAAATACACTGCGAAAGGAAACTTGGTGGCTGTCATTTCAAACGGTACAGCGGTGTTGGGTCTCGGAGATATTGGCCCTGAGGCGTCTAAGCCAGTGATGGAAGGAAAGGGCGTATTGTTCAAAATCTTTGCGGATATTGATGTGTTTGATCTTGAATTGGATGCAGCGGATCCTGATAAATTCATTGACACTGTAAAAGCGGTTGCTCCAACCTTTGGGGGCATCAACCTTGAGGATATCAAGGCGCCCGATTGTTTCTACATCGAAAAGCGCTTGAAGGAAGAGTTGAATATTCCTATCATGCATGACGATCAGCACGGTACTGCCATCATTACGGCGGCAGCTCTATTGAACGCGTTGGAGATTTCAGGAAAAGATATTGCAACCATAAAAGTGGTCTTCAATGGTGCGGGTGCATCGGCCATTTCGTGTGCGAAATTATACTTGAGTCTAGGTGTGCAGCCGGAGAACCTATACATGTGTGATTCCAAAGGATTAATTACTTCATCGAGAGACAGCTTGACTCCGGAGAAGGAAATTTTTGCTAAGAATCATAACCCTGCAGATTTAGCGACAGTGATTGCAGGTGCAGATGTCTTTGTCGGTCTTTCTAAGGGCGGTATTGTGAGTAAGGATATGGTGAAAACCATGGCAGCAAATCCTATCGTCTTTGCATTGGCGAATCCGGATCCAGAGATCAGCTACAAAGATGCCATGGCGGCTCGTGAGGACATTATCATGGCAACGGGACGTAGTGACAATCCGAACCAGGTAAACAATGTATTAGGGTTCCCATTCATTTTCCGTGGCGCGCTAGATGTACGTGCTACGTCCATCAATGAAGAAATGAAATTGGCTGCAGTTAGAGCCATTGCTGAACTTACGAAAGAGCCGGTTCCAGAGTTGGTGAACCTTGCCTACGGCGAGAGCAACCTAACCTTTGGACCTACCTATATCATCCCTAAGCCGTTCGACCCAAGGTTGATTACTACGGTAGCCCCTGCAGTTGCTAAAGCAGCTATGGATAGCGGTGTTGCAAAGGCGCCGATAACGGATTGGGAAGCATACAACCGAGTACTTAGCGACAGGTTGGGACGCGATGATAAGTTCATCCGTTTGCTGAATGAAAACGCTTCACAAAAGCCACAGCGTATAGTCTTTACTGAAGGAGATCAATACCGCATCTTAAAAGCAGCTGAAATCTTGCTCAATGGTGGAACAGCGAAGCCGGTATTGCTAGGACCAAAAGCTAAAATTGAAAAGATAATTGAAGAATATCAGCTTGAGTTAGGTGGCGCAGAGATTATTGACATTATAGCGGATTCTAGCGGGCGTGAAGAGTATGCTCAAAAACTCTACGATATGCGCATGCGACGCGGTTGGACTCTGGCAGAGTGTCGCAGTAAGATCAAATCAAGAGAATATTATGGAAACA
>JAKMGS010000183.1 GCA_022424815.1 Schleiferiaceae bacterium
TGGCCAAGGCATCTTGCACTCTTTAGGAAACGCCTCCCCAGATTTGATTATTGTACATCGCTGCTGCATTTAAATCAAACTGCGTGGTCACGAAGTCCGTCTTTATCATCGCCGCTGGTTGCAATACAAAACCATTGCCCAGATCTAAATCATATCCTCCCATGAGGTAATAATGACGTTGTCCGCGTATCTCTGCATTGAAGCTACCGCCCGTTGCGTTTAGAATATCTTTTGTTTCAAGCAATCTGGTACTGCTCAATCCTGCATACCAATTTGTATGGCGATAATATGCTCCAAAATTCAAGTCAGTAGCCATTGAGCTGCTGCCAAATGCTACTAATGACGGATCATTCATGGTTTGAGGCGGCGCCCAGTTCCCTGTAGTTACCGCTTTATTTCTGAAATCCACGCGCAATCCTAATCCCAGTGTTCCTCCTGCAAGATCCATCTGGTAACCATAGCCCAATCCTACAGTCATATCTTGGAAATACCCAATCATATCGTTAGTCACATTGACCGCCAAACCACCATGTAGAATATTCAACGGAATATTTGCTGTGAAGTTCTGTGTACTTGGGGCATTATCGAAGCCCACCCACTGCTGGCGGGCGGCCATGCCTAAGCAAATAGCATCTCCTGCACCAGTTACTCCTGGATTGTAGAAGATTTTGTTATTCGCGAATTGGGTGAACTGCACATCTTGTTGAGCCCAAAGGCCTGAGGTGCAGAGCATTGCGAACAGTGCGATACAGGTTTTTTTCATCTGATTTTGGCGCGTACGTGTTTTCAGTTGCCGCTAAAGATAGAAAAATTCCCTTGCGATTGACACAATCTTCCTTTTGTTATCAAGCTTTTTGTTGCGCTTTCCACCAGCGAGAGGGCAATTTTCCTTGTAACGCTTCTTCATAATCCTCAAGACCACAAGGAACTAGGGCTGTTCTATTGTGATTTGGACTGCCTTTGGGAATTTCCATCCACCATCTCCCGCTTTTAGGACTCTTGAAGAAATTCACTTCTTCGCTTTCGTCGACGAGCACAGTGTATTTCTGGTAGTCTGTGCGCGATCCTTTTGGGTAATCTCCATAGCGCAATGAGATGCCTTCGAAGAAGTACCAAAGCGCATGTGCACAGAGGTGTGCGCTTTGTCCTCGGTTGTCGAGACGTGGGTTGTATTCGTAGAGACCAAGCTGAGATAATTGGTCGCTCATTCCAGCATATCTCGTAATGGCACATAATTCCGCTCCGGAAAGTCCATGTGGCGAGGTATAGAAAGTGCCAGGGTTGTAGCTCTGACGCACGGCCCCAAGATCAATAGAGACAATGTCGGCATCTCGTAAGAAAGGTTCGGTACGATCAACTTGGTTCTGTATTTCACCTAAACGCACGGCTTCAAAGAACAGTTTGTCGATGAGCTTGATTTCCTCTGGACTGTTGAAATAGGTTTGGTAACCGAGGTTAGTGAAGTTATAGAGGTTATGTGGCTGTTGTAGGACCAAGTGGCTCACGTAGCTCTGGTGGTCCAGATCACGTCCTTCGCCACCGACGTCTAGTCTAGCATCGACAGCAACTACATTGACTGTTTGTTCGAGGGTATCATAGGCGCGGTAGGATCCAAAGGTTAATTCCTGCGAACCTCCGATAGTGATAACAATGATGTTTCGCTTGAGGAGTTCCTCGGTAATGTCTTTTAGCGCAGTAATGGTATCTATATGCTGCTCTCCTTTGTAGAGGTTTCCTAGATCCGCGATATGAAAATCCCAATTCCCTCTATACAATTGGTACAAAAACGGGCGAATAGCATCAGCAGCGCCATCACAGCCTACGTTGCGGTAGGCGCGACGATCCTCCTGTACGCCGATAATGGCCACGTTGATGCCATCAAGATCCGGCAAGCCGTCGAGTTCGGTGTGCTTATGCACGACTCGACCAAGCTGGTTCGTGTCCAGAACGGGCAGTGCGTTGAGTACACTGTCGGGAATAGGGCTAAGGTGTAGCACGGGGAAGGATTTTACCCGTCCAATTTAGGGCCTTATTTACGTCCGCGACGACGTTTTGTAGGTCCTGCCGCCATAAGTTCTTCACAACCCGCACGGTCCAAAGATTCGGCTTCTGTGCCTTTTGGAATCTTATAGTTGTTGCCGCCTGATTTGATATAGGGTCCGTAGCGTCCTTTGAGTATCTGGATGACCGGTTCTTCCGTGAATTCCGCAATGATGTTGTTCGCGGCACCGGCTTCTTTTTCCTCAATGACCTGGATGGCTTTTGCTAAACTCACCTCCTCTGGAGTATCCTCGGTCAGGCTGTAGAATTTCTTGTTCCACATCACATATGGACCATAGCGACCTACATTGGCCTTGATTTCAAGATCCTTGTAAGTCCCCACGGTACGAGGAAGGACCTCTTCGCGCAAGGCCATTTCCAATGTGGCATCATAGAACCCAACGTTCTGTGGGAGTTTTTTGAATCGAGGCTTGGTCTCTTCGTCACCGTCACCAATCTGGAATACGAACCCATAACGAGCGAGTTTTACATACACTGGCTCGCCAGTGCCCGGCTCTTCGCCTAGCAGGCGTGAAGCCTTACCGCCTTGTGGGGCTTGTTCGATGAGTGGGTGGAATTGGCTGTAGAAATCCTGAATGGAATCCTGCCAGCGTACTTGACCTCCAGCGATCGTATCGAAGTTTTGCTCGGCTTTAGCAGTGAACTGGTAGTCCATGATGAGCTTGTAATGCTCGGTGAGGAAATCAGTCACTACTCGGCCTATGTCGGTAGGGAAAAGTTTGTTTTTATCTGCGCCGTAGGTTTCTGTGGCAGTGGTTGCGGACAGGCCGTCGGCGTTGAGCGTAAGGACTTGGTAATCGCGTCGGTTTCCTTCAAGACTATCCTTGA